>JBAZWX010000045.1:0-6921 GCA_041660145.1 Minisyncoccota bacterium
CCAGATAGCCCAGGATGTGGGGTCTGGTGTAGCCTTCTTGATGAACGTTTTCCAGTTGTAGATGAGAAACGCGATGATGTTGAGTATCGGCGCTGTCCACAGGGCTACTGTCGCAATCTGTGCGAGTGTCATTTCCTGTTTCCTTTTTTCGTTGTCAAAACTGGTCCATTTTAGCGATACGCTAGTTTGTGACCAGTTTGCTTTTTGTTGACGTAAAACTAGCACGATTTTTGTTTATAGTCAATAGCAAAATGATAGGATTTTTGTCATCCATTCCCCTTTCAAAAATCGTGTGTTAAAATGGCTCTGTTAGTGGACATTAACATGACAAATGGGGGCACGTGGCGGAACTGGTATACGCGTACGTCTCAGAAGCGTATGTCGCAAGACTTGAGAGTTCAAATCTCTCCGTGCCCACACGAGTAAAGCATTTTATTGCTTTACGTGAGAGATTTGAAGAGATTGAGCATGTTTCGTGAGCTTTTAGCGAAACGAAACGCGAAATCTGTACAGAATCAGTAGGATTCAAATCTCTCCGTGCCCACACGTATTTTTGTAAAATGTTTGTCATGAAACCACTTACACTGTTTCTTAAGAAACAGTGTAAAAAAGAGAATAAAACGTAAAAAACATACAAATTTTGTTTCATGAATAACAAAACATTAAAAACAGGGTACGATTGGAAAATCCCAGAAATAGTTTTAGAAACCATAAAAACCATTCAAAATGGTGGTTTTGAGGCATGTTTGGTTGGTGGTTGCGTTAGGGATGTTATTCTTGGTCTTGAACCAAAAGATTGGGATGTTACCACAAATGCCATACCAGAACAGATACAAGCGTTATTTCCTCACTCCTTCTACGAAAATGACTATGGCACTGTTGGTGTAGTAAACGAACTTCTAGATGAGAATGGAAATAACGTTATTCATGAAACGCTAAGAGTTATAGAGGTAACGCCATATCGTCTGGAATCTAAATATTCAGACTTTAGGCACCCAGATTGTGTTATTTTTAGTGAAAAAATAGAGGATGATCTTAAAAGGCGGGATCTTACAATTAATGCTATCGCCTACGATCCTATTAAAGGACAACTTATAGATCCATATAAAGGACAAGAAGATATAAAGGACAAAATTGTTAGGGCTGTTGGAAATCCTTTTGATAGGTTTAACGAAGATGCATTGAGAATGCTTAGGGCTATAAGATTAGCCGCAGATTTAGGTTTCACAATTAACAAAGAGACAATGGACGCAATATCCGAGTCGTCCAAACTTTTGGAAAAGATTTCACGTGAAAGAATCAGGGATGAGTTTTCAAAGATGGTTACATCGAAAAATCCAATGATGGCAATCGTGTTTTGCAATAAACTTGGTCTTTTGAAGGATATTGCTCCAGAAATAGAAGAGGGGTTGCATGTGAAACAAAATGGAGACCACATATATGATGTGTGGGAACACAACCTAAGAGCCTTAAACCATGCGGCCGACAGGGGTTGGCCGTTGCACGTGAAACTGGCTGCTTTGTTACACGATGTTGGTAAACCTCGTACGGCAAGGTGGAGTAACGAAAAAAACGATTGGACCTTCTATGGTCATGATGTTGTCGGTGGGAGAATGACAAAGGAGTTGTTAACTCGGCTTAAATACCCCAAAGACATTATAGAAAAGGTGACAAAACTTGTTCGATATCATCTGTTTTTCTCAGATATAGAAAAAATAACGCTATCTGCTGTCCGCAGAATTGTGAGAAACGTTGGTCCGGAAAATGTTTGGGACCTTATGAGTGTTCGAGCTTGCGATAGAATTGGCATGGGCAGGCCGAAGGAAACTCCATATAGGTTGAGAAAATACCATTCAATGATAGAGGAAGCGATGAGGGCACCTGTTTCTGTCGGGATGTTGAAAATAGACGGCGCACAGATAATGGAAAAGACAAAAATGGCACCGGGTCCTAAGGTCGGTTATATTTTGCACGCCCTTTTAGAAGAAGCACTAGATAACCCCGAACTAAATACGGACGAGTATCTTTCAAAAAGGGCTTTAGAACTCTCGGTTCTTTCTGATGAAGAGTTAAAAAAGATGGGGGAGAAGGGGAAAGAGAAAAAAGAGGAAGAGGAGGCGAAGGAATTGGGGGAGATAAGAAAAAGATATGGGGTTAAGTAACAAAACTCTTTTTCGTTGCCACTTTTTTGTGAGACCGGCATAATCCGCCGGGGCGGATTTGCCTCGCTCTCGGTTCCTCCGAACCTCCGAGAGTCTCCCAAAAAAGTGCAACTTCAAAGAGTTTTGTCTAATCCTGGAGTAAAAATGGAGAGAGGAGAAGGAGTGGAAAATTTTAATATAGTAAATTATTCTCAATTATAGTAATAATGAAAACATGGATTCGAGTGGGGAAAATAGTTTAGAAGGTATAGCTGGTGAGACATCAAAAGGTGTTTCACGTAAAACAACCGATGTGCTTACACCCAGCGAGACTAATACAGATGAACAGTCTAAAGAGGTCGAGCCTGACAAGGAAAACGAAGGTGATGAGAAGGATCCCTATAAAGACTGGGATGAAACCCTAAAAGATAGAAATTTTACGTTTGAAAACATAGATGGTCGAAAGACGGATGTTTTAGTTTTACACTCGAGAATTTTCAGCGGAGGGGCAGTAGGCACAGTCCACGAATGTGTTGTTTCTGTGGCCGGCCGGGAAAGGAGGTTTGTTATAAAGACGCTTGACCTTTCTTCTTTTAAACAGCAATGGTATTCGAATAATTTTAAAAATTACGAACGTATTAGATCTGTTAGTTCGAAAGTTTTTACAACGTTTAGAAGGAGCCTAAATGACGATGCGATTTTGATGACTATGGAAAATACTGATGATCAAGTTTGTTTGGGCACGGCCACTGGCCCAAAAACAGAAACTCTCAATGCGTTTGGATATGACAAAGTTGATGAAGTAAAAAATTTTGAGGATTTTTTGAAAGAGCTTTTTTCCGAAATGAGAAAAATGACAGAAGAGGGTATTGGCATTTCTCCAGATACAACTTTTTTGTTGATGTCTAGACCACAAGATAGCAAGTCTAAGGCCGACTTTATTTTTGGCGACCTGGATCAGTTGTCCTCTGTCGACAAAACTTCGTATAGGTCTAATTTTGATAGTTCAATGTACGTGGTTCGCAGATTGCTCAATGAAGTTAAAGATTCTTGGAAAAAGAGTAGATGTATAGATCTGGCCAAACAGTATTTTTTGAGGGAAGGTTTAACCTTTTCTTATCCTGATTAAGATTTTTTACAAAGGTCGAAAGTTTGATTCTACGAAATCTGATTTTACAGAGTCTGCTTATCACTGCTTGGTATATAGAAATTTAGACGACCCACGGAGAGGCCGTGGGTCGAAAAGTTCTGTGTCTATAACTGACGCGGTGGAATGTTCAGCGGGAGTAGGGGCAGCCGGGACATCCGCCTGGGCAGCTTGGTGGGCAGCCACATGGCCGGTCGGCAGTGCCTTCTTCGGCCTGCGCAGCCGGGTTCTGCTCCGTGTTATCGGTACTTGCCGGGGCGGAGCGTGACATGAGAAACTCTGCGAATCTGTGCAGTACGGCTACGGCGCCTACCGCCGCAATGGCAATAAGGCAAGATCCGACGATGATAAGCAATCCTTCCATCGCTTTCCTCCTCAATGTGCTGCCACAGATGTACTCTGCGGCCATGTCGTCTGGCGGTTGCTTCGCGACATTTCTAATTTCGAAGACTATCACGACAATAACATCTTGTCAAATTTTGCACAATTTTTTGTTTTGTAAAAATTTATGAAAAATCCCGCCATGCGCTGGTGGCGTAGGCGGGTGGATTTCTTCTGTAAAAGGTTCTATTTACTTCTATCTACTCTGAGAGCATTTCGGCAACGAACAGGAATGGAATTCTGTCGTATTCTTTCCCGATCTCGAGTAGTTTCTTGTCGTCAGGGATATCGGCCATGTCGGGCGATCCTGTGGCTACGTGTCCTCCACAGACAACGATCCAGAGCCAGTTTCTTCTTCTCATCTCTTCTTCGATCCACTTTTTACGAGTCTCCCAGTAACTGTCGTGACTTTCTTCGGAACCTGGCGGATTTGTAAGGTATTCGCGGAGGCTGACCATTTCGAAAGGAATAAGTTGGCCTTCTTTGATGTCGTTATTGAGGCAAGAACCCTCTTCTGGTTTCGCCGGCGTTGGTACTGGCGGCGTCGGGCACGCATACAACTGCTCGGGTTCAGTCATCGAATCTCTTGTTACGTCCGATGAGTCAACGGGGGCAGGGGTAACCGGGTCAGTGGGGGTGTGACTCGCAGCCGGATGTATTCGGTGGTTGGAGACTCCGGGAAGAGGGCCTTCGATCAGATAGATCAACTCGTTGATGTCTCCCATTTCGTGATAGCGTTCGATGATCGTCTTTCGAAGTCCATCAACTTCTGTTCGCAGCCGTTCATTCTGTTCACGAAGCCGCTGAAGTTCGGCGGTCTTTTCTGCGACTTGATCAGTAGGCTGAACCGAGGGATGAGTGTCTGTATCCTGTTCGACGGTTTTCTCCTCAATTTGGTCAACCGATTGAACTGGATGTTGGATGTCTGCAGTCTGACCGGTGACGGCGTGATCAACCGGCTGGGTTGGTGGATGAGCAGCAGGCTTTGAGTAACGAGATATGGCCAATTCCACAAGACGACCGAGGCAGAGGAGGACGACTACGAGAACAGCGAATCCAATACAGTTTAGAGCGATTCCTTCCATGCTTTTCCTCCGTTTCGTCAGAGTAGTTTAATACGGTTAGCTACCAAGAGCGCCTTGGCAGCGGCTTCAGCCTCGACTATTTTGCGAGTTTCAATGGCGACTTCTTCTCGAACTTTGGCCAACTCAGCCGCATGAGCATAGTTATTGGAATTAACCTCCCGGCTCCACTTATCGCACAGATTGCTACGAAGGCGGTTCTTGTCAATTTTGTGAAGGATAAGAAAATACACGCAAACAACAATGACAGAGATGGCAAAATCAGGAATGCTCATCCCTTTCCTCCGATCTTTCAACGTCCTGCCGGGTGGTTCGCCGCGGCTATGTCGTGGCCCGAACCTTCTTCGGAGACATTTCTAGTTAGTAAGACTATCACACATGACGAACATGTCAAGAAGTTTGTGTAGACTTTTTGTCATTTTCTGACAAAAAGATTAGGGAATTGTAAAAGGACAAAAAGAAATCCGCCCATGTGGGCGGGGCATATCGATGTTATCAGACCTAGCGGATAGATGTTAGCAATGACAGATGGGTTCGCTTGTGGCTGGTGGCGGCGGTGTTTCCGTCGGAGTGGCAGCGGGTGCGCTGTCGGGGGTGACAAGCTCGGGCGGACCGTCACCAGAACAGAGAAGTGGCACTGGTGTTTCTCCTGCCGGCGGTGTTTCCTCGGCTGGCGGTGTGGGCGCAGGTTCATCCGGCGTTGGCTGGCCTTCGTCCGGTGATTCGGCGGCGGCTTCTTCGTCGGGGGTTTCTTCTGCGGGCTCCTCGGTCTCGTCTTTCGGAATGAGTGCTATAACCCCCTGGATCTCGGTAACGCGCGCATCGTTGCTACTGATGACATCACTACGTGCCTCAATTTCCTCCTTGCACCGGTCGATTTCACGAGCATGGTCAAAGTTCTCTTGGGCGATCTCATCGATGAGATATTGCCCACCATCCATGGTAGAAAAGTTGAGGTCAAGCTCGGTCTTCACGGAGAAGAGAACACGAGAGATCTGGTCATCCGTGAGGCCGGCTACCCGCAGCGAATCAACAAGGGCTTCCACAGTAAAGAAGTCAACGGTCTTTAGATCTGATCTGGCCTGGGCAAACTCTTTCTCAAATTGATCCAACATGCGTCCGGTGGTTTCAGCTTTGACCTTGATGGTAGTTTCGAGCGTAACCTTCTTGCAAGCCATTTTCATGTCGCGACGATGACAGATCCAGATGGCTGCACAAAGCATGACAAAAACGGCGACGAGGTCAGCAGGATGCATGCACCACCTCCTGTAAAGGTGCTGCCGGGTGGTTCACCGCGGCTATGTCGCAAGGCCAATTCGGCCAGGCGACATTTCTGATGGATAAGACTAGCACTATTTGTTTATCTTTGCCAGATAGGTGAGTCTTTTTGCAGCGAGGGTAATTTTTTGCGATGAAAATGTCTTTTCAGTTTTTTATAATCGTAGCGGAATGTTGAATAGAAAAACTATAAAAAATTCCAAACAAAATTTGAAGGTTGAAACCTTAAATCCCAGAAGGCGATATATCGGGTTATACATGACTCGATATATCGAGGCACCTGTACAAATTTAAACCAGCCGAATATATTTTGGGTTAACCCATTCTGTGGCGGCATGTTGCCACAGGAAGGAAATTTTTTGCTTTGGCCAAAACATTATTTGTCGATCTGTCTTGATTACTGATTTTTGTTTGAGCTGTAGAAACAGGGGGAGGTGTTCTTAAATGTGTGACGGTCGTCACACATTTAAGAACATACAAAATATCAATGTAATGGTGACGCATGGCGTCAGAGACAAAAGTTATTTTGCCTTGTTCCCCGAGTGAAATTTTTTGTGAACGTTTCCAAGTTCGCGGTCAGTAACGTGAGTGTAAACTTGGGTGGTCGAAATATTTGAGTGTCCCAACATAGCCTGAACGGAGCGTAGGTCGGCACCATTTCGAAGAAGGTCCGTGGCGAATGAGTGGCGAATAACGTGTGGTGTAACTTTTTTTGATATGCCAGCTTTGATGGCATAGTGTGCGATTATTCGTTGAATAGAACGCGGCGTAAGGCGAGGTGAATCTTGTGTTTTTGCTGTCGGACCAAACTGAACAAAAAGTGCCTCGTCCATGTCTTTGCGCGCACCCAAATATTTTTTTAGAGACTCTTTAGATTTTTCCGAAACGAAAA
>JBAZWX010000046.1:0-6787 GCA_041660145.1 Minisyncoccota bacterium
ATCCACAATATAATCATCAGGTGTCTAAAACAGAAAAAAAAATAACTGGAGACAAGGGAGAAGATTTGGTTGCCAAACTTTTAGAAAAACGCGGACATAAAATTATCTCGAGAAATTTTTGGAAACCTTGGGGAGAAATAGACATAATCTCTGAGGAAAACGGGATTCTCCATTTCACAGAAGTAAAAACGGTCACCGTCAAAAATGATTCCGGTGATTTTTCGGCAGAAGACAATGTCCATAAAGAAAAACGGGGCAGGCTTTCAAAAATTGTAGAAACATACCTGGAAAATAATCATCTTTTAGATAGAGATTTCCAAATAGATGTCGCCGCAGTAACGATAAATCAAAATACAGGTGACACAAAGATAGAGATGATAGAAGATATAGATCTGTCATAAAAAGCTAAACTTATCACAAGCCATAGGTGATTTTTATCCGAGAGATTAGTATCCAAAACTTGCCATCACACATATCTTGCCATGCACCTCATGTGGTGCATGGCTGCGCCCACCAACTTCCATTGGAAAAAAGTCAGGTGGGCTTGATTAAAGCCGAAATTTTAGCTAATATCTGATAATTACGGGGCGTAATATAGTGGTAGTATATATGCTTTGGGAGCATACAGTCCGAGTTCGATTCTCGGCGCCCCGAAAGATGAGCGCAAAGCGAATATGTTTCGGGGCGAGAGAGGCACCTGCGTGCCTCTTGTCCGAAATCGAACAGCGGAGCCATGTTTTTCTAGCAAGAAAAACAGGCGAGCTGGTGCCCAGCCCGAGAAACGCGGCAGCGTGGCGAGAGGCGCGGGCGATAGGGTATTCCCCGTTCTCGGCGCCCCGACAGGTAAACTCTCTAAAGGGACATCGAAGAACACAGTCCGAGCTCGATTCCCTGCCTACGCAGGCAGGTCGGCGCCCCGACAATCCTAGAGCAAATTAAACAGCACCATAAAAAGTTTGCGCTGAAATTCGGCGATTATCGGATTTTCTATAATTATCGCCGTGTCTGTATTATCATCTAAAACAGCTATTTTGTTTTCGTAAATAATCTGGGTGATATCGTAATCAAAAAGCCCGAACTTTTGAGGAATCGACTTTATAATCCTATCCATTTTAGGCTTTTTCCTTTTTGCGCCAGCCTCACTTGTTATTACATACCTTTCTAACTTCTTTTTGTCTCGCCTAAACTCGTAATCGCCAGGGAGAAAAGATCTGCCCTTTCGACTATCTTTTGTCGAGCTGTATCTATAAAAAATTCCGCCAACGGGAAGTGTTTCCAAAATATCGTTGTAAACAAATTTAACAGAACCTTTTCCCTCCAAAAATTTAACCTTGGGTTTTTTATCGCTCGCAACAATATCCTTAAGAGAGGGAATAAGTACCTCTGTTTCGTACAAAACACTATCAACCAAAGATTTTAGTTTGTCCGGACTTTCGGCAAGATAAAAAGTCTGCTTGCCCTTAACCATCTCAGAAACCAAACCTTTTTCCTTGAGCCCCGGAATTTCTTTATAAACAATTGGCCTGTGTATTTTAGTATTTTTCGAGATTGTGGAAACTCGCGACGATCCATACTTCAAGAGTGATATGTATATTGCTGCGCCGTTTTTGGTTAGTCCTATCTTTTCCAATATGTCTGTTTTCATTTTTTTACAAAATATGTAACTTTTTATTACAAATATTATACCCAAAAACTATATATAAATCAACAAATCAGGAAAACCGCCCTAAAAACCATACAAAATAGTGCTGTTTTTATTACAAAACAAACAGAAACTAATATAATGCCGTCAGAAGGTTGGGTCGAGCCTCTTAAAAGCAAATCCGCCAATAACAAAATGAGTAAGCTTCTAAACAAAAGAATAGACGGGGCGATAAGATTCGCAACATTCGCTCACAAGCGACAGGTCAGAAAGACAGAACCAGAGTACCCCTATATCTGTCACCCGCTGGGAGTAGGGATGATCCTTAAAAACGCAGGTTTTTCAGAAAGTGTGGTGATCGCCGGGATACTGCACGACACAATAGAGGATGTAGGAGTAACTCCAAAAGAGATCGAAAACAGATTCGGCCGATGCGTCAGAAAACTTGTCGAAAGTGTAACGGAAGATAAGTCGCTTCCCTACGAACAGAGAAAAAGGCTATACCTGGAAGGAATACTAAACGGTAGCGACGAAACAAAGGCAATATCGACCGCAGATAGTCTACAAAACATAAACAGTATAATGGTGACCTTAAAAGAACGAGGTGAACAAACCTGGAAGGAATTCACAAAGGGAAAGGAAGGTGCAGTCAAAAACTATCTGAAAAAAACAAAGCTGGTTCACGATGTCTGGCCGCACGCGCTGGCTAAGGAAGCACTAGACATGGCGGAAAAGCTAAAGAGGTTGGCAAAAATTTAACCTAGACGGCAAGAACCTCGAAAACAAGACTGATCGAACCAAAAGCCGCCGGCGTGTTTCGCACTAAAGCGGCCAAAGAAAAGGAGAGAAAAACCATGAGCGACTGGACAGACGACCTCAAGGATATGATGGAATATGAGTTTGAGGTAGAGAGAGAAAGCCGCTTTGCGATAGAGCCTAGCAATATCACCGACTATGCCTGGGTCAACCACATCATCGACACATACGACGCCTCGGGTCGAGCTAGAATCAGGATCAAAAATGGTGTACCTAGACTCTCCCTGAAAGTGCCTCTCCTGTCACAGGATACTACGACCACTAAAGTGTGCATCAGAATCGAGTTCAAACCCGTCGACAAAAAACAGGAAGAAGATTTACTGAAAATCAGACAGCTGATTCTTGCAGAAAAAGGCTCGCAGACCGTGGAAAAGTTTGGCGCACCAATTACAAAATCGGATGGCACAAAAACTTGGGTCAACCGAGATTCAAACGGAAATTGGTGGATCGAAGCAGATGAAGGAGTAAGTCTAACCCTGCCCGACGCGATCAAAATAATAGGAATAATGAAAAGTTCGATCAAAATTTAACCACCTTACCCCGCCGATCCAGGCGGGGAGTTACTCTTATTTCCTAAGGTTGACGTGGACCATTCACTCTAACGCGGCGCGTCCAAGTGAATACCCAAGACCTTGCACGGATAATCCTACAAATTACCCAGCACCACATTGGGTGCTGGGTACCATGAATCCCTATGTGGTTCATGGTAGAATCTTGATATGGAAGAATCACCGCAGGTAGAATTCGGCCGGAAACAAAAACTTAAAAAGATAAGGGAAATAAGACAAGAGAGCCTCGAGGAATTTTGGAACCCACAAGGGCAAGACGACGAACTTCAGCTTATAGAACTAACAGACGAGGAGGCCGAAAAATACCAAAGAGAAGAAAAGGAGCGGGAAGAAAATAGGGCTCGGGAGTTTCCTGGTGCAGAAAAATTACAAAAAATTGACTATGAACCGTTCGACCCTCGGAAAGAGAAATACACTCTAAGACAATTAACAAAAGAGGAAAAGCTTCTTCCTGTTGGAGAAAGAAGAAAAATAAGAGAGGCCAAACTCCAGGCCTTCAAGGAAAAACTCAAACTACAAGAAACCGGGTTGGCTGTAATAATAGGCTGGCTAAGAAAAGCTGCGACAGAGGACCCAGATATATCGACAGAAGCCCTAGCGTCCATGGTTATGGCCATGGCGCCAAGATACAAGTTCTCAAAAACCCAACTAGCAAACTTCCATTACGGAATAAAAGATTATCACGAAAAACATTTAGCAGTAGAAAAATATACAAAACAATATCCAAATGCGGAGGATTTATTTCACGCATGTTTTGGGACAAGGCCAAAAGGAAAAGTTGTCGTATCTAAAGGCCCTATGACACTAAATATCCAGTGCTTCGATATAGAAGATTACGTTATCGCGTACACATTTAATAAGCACGGGGGTGACATAACAAAAATAACCGAGGAGGATAGGGGACTAGCAATAATTTCGGGAGGTGCAGCACTTGGCACAGCCCTTATACCGGATTTAGGGGGCGCGGTTACTATAGCAAATTTGGCAGTCAACAAAAAAATAGAAAACTACCCTGAAACGGAAACTTACGAGCTCAAACCTAAAGACAAATTTGTTTTGATGCTATCCGAACAAACAGAAGTAAAAATAGAGGTCAAAGGTGTTGGCACTTGGAAAATTTTAAGAAAACCGGCCGACCGTATCGGGCAAGGCAACGAACCAGAAAGAATAAAATTTGTAAAAGTTGCAAAAGACGGCACAGAAGAAATAGTCTCTGAAGCCGTTGTTGTCAGAGATCCTGACAGCGTCTCCGCCGATAACCAGGGTTATAAATATCTAGACATCCTAGACGAAAACAGTTATCCGACAGAAGATTTATACTTTGACTTCGCCGAAGTATTGAGAGACGAGTCTTATAGATATTCCATGTCGGTAAATATCAGTCAGGCGTTTATATCCATAAACGATTACTCTAAAGATGGTTCAACAATAACACACCAGGCCATACACCAAAGAGAGGTTGTGCTAAATGAGGAATATCTAAAAAGAACAATTGTCCACGAGGAACAGCATCAGTTTAATAAGCTTTTTAAGCCCCCTGAATCAAAACAATTTTCCTGGGACTTGATGTTTGAATCTACTAGACAAAGAACTGCGAAAAAAGCCCTAAAACATCTGACCAAAGACATGGTCAAGCACTGGAGACAAAGAACAGGAATAGACGCAGCCGCCAGGGATGAAATATTGTCCTACTACAAAGACGGCCGTGGTTTAGATGATATATATAAAATACTCTCAAAAAATCCACTTTACGATTATAAAACCAAGGAATATTACAAAGAACAGATCAAAAAGCTGCCCGACGAAATAAAAGAAGAGGTAAGCAGAAGTATGACAGACGTACTCTGGGACGAAAGCGAAGATGTAACCGACATTGACGCCAAGAAGGCAACCCTCGACGACCAATTAATCGCGAAATACGTAGGAAAAATATTCGGACCGATATATCTGTTAGACGTCGAATCGTGGCTAAAGGCGATTAAAACACTCGAAGAAAAATGATGGACAAGGGAAGACATCATTCCATTTTTATACCAAGAACCCGCAAGTAGGTGGGGAAGGCTAGTAGCCCGCGCAACAGACAAAAAGTAAAAAGATTAATTCCCCCCCCCCCTTCTTTCTTAGCGATACTTGCAACGACCACACTTTTTTATGAGACTCTCACAGCCCGACGGGGCGACCTGCCTGCGCAGGCAGGGAGCGAGCCAATCCGCCCAGGGCGGATACGCGTGCTCTTAAAACGTTAACTCCGTCAGCCGCCCCTACTCGTATCTCAACGCCTCCGCCGGTTCCATATCGGCGGCACGTTTAGCAGGGAGAATACCGGAAATTATTCCGGTGATAAAAGTAATTATGAGCACGACGAAGAAACCTCCAAAATCTAGATCCCAAAAGTTAAATAGCCCATTAACTCCAAACTGGGTCGCGAGTATTCCAACAAAAAAAGAAAAAACTATCCCGAGCAAAATTCCCATTACTCCACCTATCAAGCCGATGACCCCAGATTCTATTACGAAAAGGGAAAGAATTGCGTCGCGCGAGGCGCCAACTGCTTTCATTACTCCAATCTGTCGCGTGCGTTCAAGAACAGATGTGTACATTGTATTCATCACACCGACAGCACCAACCAAAAGGGAAATGAGCGCCATCATAATCAATCCAGTCTCAATAATCGAAATAACATCTCCAACTATTTTTCCCGCTTTTTGGGGAGTAAGAACAGAAAAATCTCTCACAACTTCTTGTTTAGAAAGGCTAGATTTTATCTGTCTTGATATAAGTTCTATGTTATAGCCAGGATAAACTTTAACCATGGCCGCCATGGCACCCGCCTTGCGTCCAGTCACACTTCGAAAAAGTTTCATCGATATATAAACGGTGTTGTCGTCACCCTGGTTCCCAATTTCCGACATAACCCCGACAATTTTAAAACGAGATGATTTTATTATTATGTCATCGTTTACCCGTACAGGTTTCTTGTACTGGGTCATTGCAGTTTTAAAACCTATAACCACTTCGGGCACGTCATCATTTGTCGGCCATCTGCCATCAAGAAGAGTGATGCCCTGAGATTCTTCCATGGTTGCGCGGAGTTCTTTCCATGGCGCGGCGTGGAACAGAACAGTTTGTTTATCACCAGAATATTCTGTAGCAATGGATCCCATGTCCATTGGCAAAACAAATTTTACCCCTTCTATGTTTTCAAGATCGGCCAAATCGCCAAGTCTAAACTTTTGACCGCCTACAAAACCAAGAACTGGGACCGACTCCTTGCCCGGATAAACCATTATCAAATCAGATCCAAACTTCTGAAGCATATTGTTCACCATACTTTGGATACCTGTGCCCAAAGACATGATGACAACAACAAGCATTACGGCTATGACAATACCAATAATTGTAAGCCAACTTCTTATTGGCCTGTGTCTTATGCCCTTCATGGTCAGGGCCAAAAATCCCAAAAATATATTATTCGACGTATTTTTCATGGTAAAGAGAGTCGTTAGGGATTATCATTCCATCTTTTATCGTAACAATTTGGTCGGCCCGGCGGGCAATGTCGGCATCGTGGGTTATGACCACAAGAGTTTTTCCATTCTTTTTATTTAAAGAAACCAGAAGATCCAAAAGTTTATTACCTGTTTCAGAATCGAGGTTTCCGGTTGGTTCATCACCCAAAATTATTTCCGGGTCATTTATAACCGCGCGCAAAAAAGCGGTACGCTGTTGCTCGCCACCAGACATGTCAAGAGGGCAGTGG
>JBAZWX010000047.1:0-6599 GCA_041660145.1 Minisyncoccota bacterium
ACTCCATGCCTTTTATTCTGATACTTTTCCCCACAACATCTTCCCCCTGGCTAAAAAGATCGTCGCGCACAGTAGGGCCCAGAACCGCTACCTTCGCAAGACTTCGTGTATTCTGGTCGGAAATAAAAGAGCCAATATCTACCTCTATGTTTCTAACCGTGGGATAGGCAGACGTGACACCATCAACTGAAGTACGCGTGTTTTTGCCTTTACTGGTAATCTGATAGTTGCCAGAAACTTCTGGTGCAACGGCTTTCACGTTTAAAATTTCTTTTGACAAAGCATCGACGTCCTCTACTGTGAGAGACTTGGCGGATCCACGTCCAGAACTAACCTGGAAACCTTGTCCTCTTTGCGCCCCTGGCCTGACCATAATCAAATTTGAGCCTATCGCCTGAATGTTGGACTGTATCGTTTGCTGTGCCCCTTGCCCGATAGAAACCATGGCAATGACAGAACTTATACCAATGACTATGCCCAAAATAGTTAAGCCGGATCTAGCCTTGTTTGCGGTGAGCGCGCCAAATGTCTCTTGAAAAATGTCTATTGTGGTCATTGTTTTATTATTCTTCTTGTGTGTTTTTTATCATCACTTACGATAAGACCGTCCCTGACATGTATTATTCTTTGTGCATGTTCAGCCACATCAAGTTCGTGAGTAATCAAAATTATTGTCCTTCCGAGATTTTCATTCAGCCTTTGAAAAGTGGAGAGAACCACCTCCCCTGTTTTTGTATCTAGATTGCCGGTCGGTTCATCAGCAAGAATAAGTTTGGGGTTATTCACTAGCGCCCGGGCAATTGCAACTCTCTGTATCTGCCCACCAGAAAGTTGGTTGGACAAATTTGCAAAGTGCCCTTCATCAAGACCTGCCGCCAAAAGAGCCTCTCTGGCACGTTTTTCCCTTTCTACGCTATCTACGTTCGAATATATCAGGGGCAGTTCAACATTTCTCAAAACTGTCGTTCTTGGAAGAAGATTAAACGATTGAAAAACAAACC
Organism: Minisyncoccota bacterium; assembly: GCA_041660145.1. Classification (GTDB taxonomy): domain Bacteria; phylum Patescibacteriota; class Minisyncoccia; order Phycocordibacterales; family UBA12445; genus JBAZWX01. The sequence continues at coordinate 1,002 of JBAZWX010000047.1, forward strand.
CGATACTGTCACGCCTTATTTCGGCGAGTTCATCATCGGACATTGTCGACACATCTTTGCCATCTAGTTTGTACGTCCCGGATGTCGGGGTATCTAACGCACCAAGAATATGCATAAGTGTAGATTTACCGGACCCAGACGGCCCCATAATTGCTATAAACTCTCCCTCTTTTACAGAAAAGGAAACTCCGCAGAGAGCTTGGAAGCCAACTCCCCCTGACATATACGTTTTAGTAACATTATCTACTTCAATCATCTGAATATTTACTTTCTTTATTCACCAATACTGTTAGCGGCCGATGTTTCTGCCACCGCCCCCAAAAAGACTTGGCGCTGACTGTGTGGTAACTGTCGTCGATGTTATCGTTCTTGAAACAACTTGTTCGCCCTCAACAAGACCAGATTTTATTTCTGTCACTGAGTCATTGGAAACACCAATTTCAACCGTTTTTTGTGCAGGGGCAATGAGGGACGTAATTCCTTGGCTTGCAGTGTTTGTTAAATCTTCCTGAAGAGGTGTAGAAAATACCTCTACGTAATAACCGTCGCTGCGACTCTTAACCGCGCTGTTTGGCACAGCCAAAACGTCATTTTTAACATCTGTGATTATGGAGGCGCTAACGCTCATACCAGGTTTAATGCGAGCGTCTTCTGCGTCAAAGGCAACCTTAACCCCGTAAGAAACCACCCCTTGGCTAACAGTTCCGATAGCATCAACTTCGGAGACTTCACCAACCATGCTTAGACCATCAATCGCGTCAAATGTCAGCGTTGCCTTCTGCCCAACTTTTATTTTGGCAGCATCAACTTCATTTAGAGACAACTCCGCCTGCTTTTTTCTGCTGATTAGAGTAGCGATAACGGTTCCAGACGAAACCGAATCGTTATTCCTCACGCTTACCTTAGCAATGGTTCCAGAAAATGGGGCATATAAGTAGTAATCGCTAAGTTTACTTTTTGCATCTGCTAAAGAGTTCTCCTTTTGTTGGACAGAAAGCGTGGAAGACCGTAAGTCTAGTGAATCAGGACCATCTTTTAAATTAGATAGCGACTGCGTGTTTTCATCTATAGACCTCTGCGCGCTAACTATAGAATTTTTGTAATTATCGATGGAGTTTTTTGCTGACAGAAGATTACTAAGGTCGGAATTAGTTTTACCTGTATAGGTATTCAGACTCGTTAATTGTGTTTCGACTGCCGCTATTGGTTTCAAGTTGTGCTCGGCCAGCTTATCTTTATAAAATTGTATAAGATCAGCCGAAGCTTTAACGTAATCGGCGATGTTTTTTGTTGTGTCGTAAGTCTCATTTACCAAATTTTCTATAGCCGCCGTGTCGGCCAATCGACTCATCGATTTATAATCAGAGAAATTTTTGTCGTAGCTATCTCTAGCAACCTTATATTTATCATCAACGCTATTTCTGTATGTACTTGCCTTGTCATCGTACTGTCCGGCACCACCTTCGTAAAAATCTATGCCCCATCTATTTGTGTTATCTAACCCGGCGTTGGAATACATGATGTCTTGTAAACCCGACATGACCCCGGGTAAATCCAAAAATGTATTGGAAACAACAGTAAAAGCGTCGTCATATGACTTTTTTAGAGAATCCTCGGCACTGGCCTTGGCCTCTGTAGCCTTAGCCAAATTGTTTTCCGATTGCATTAAGGAAAGTTTGTCGACCGGCTGAGTCAATTTATCATAGGATAATTTTGCTGTCTCCAAATTTACTTCAGCATCTCTAACCGACTTTTGCGCGTCCGTAGAATCAACTTGAGCAATCAGCTTACCGGCTGAGATCTCCTGCCCTGCTGCAACTCCCAGGTAAATAATATCTCCAGATGCTTTCGTCTTCATATCAATCTGGTCTGAGGCAGAAACTTGTCCAGAACCGGTGACCGAAGAAATTATTGTCTCCTTGGCAACATTAGCAACAATATATTTTGTTAGGCCGCTCGTGTCTGTATATTTCGTATACCCCCAATACGACAAACCGACAAGAACCAGTACAAAAAATGTACTCGTTATTTTATGACGCCTGGCCAAAATTGTGACCGATCTAAAAAAATGATTGGTTTTGTCCATGTGTTTTTTTATTTGTTCGTTACTGGTACCACGGTGGCCGAGGAAGATGCCTGAACTGGAATATCTTGACCAACAGAGGGCATAATCCTTATTAGCGTCGCATTTATGCTGGCATCGTCACCCGGTACTCCCATAATAACCACTGAGTCCCCCATCTTTATATCGGACGGTCCAACATTGTCCCTGCCATATCTAACAATAGTGCGATCTTTTATCGTAACAATTTTTTCAGTTCCATCTTTATCAGCAATAACTATCGTCGGTAAATTTATCTTAATCACAGAACCAATCGTTCCGTGTGAATTGGTAAACTCTCCTCTGAAAGTATTCATCATCCCCATAACGCCCCCCCACTCTCCTCTCCCAGGCAGTCTTTGACCACGACCAAAAACCCTCTCATAGTTACCTTCGAAACTGCATCCGAAGAAACCTCTTCTTATACCCACTGCCTCCCCCGCTCTAAAAATGACCAGCGCAACGATAAGTAAACCCAGACCCAAAAGTACTCGAGCTAAGGTTTTTGATTTAACAATTTGTTCTAGTTTTTCCATAATAATTATTTAGAAAAATTAAAAGATAATATTTTGATATTTTTTAATAATGAATTTATAGATATAATTACCAATCCAAAAACAAAAACCGCAGCGGCAGTTTCTAACACGGGTAGCGCCTCAACTATGCTAGTAAGCGCTTCCCTCCAGTGAGCTACAAGCAAGACTCCATCAGACATGACAAGCGACAAATACCCCACAAGCCCAGAGTAAATGGCCGACGTGGCAACAACATAAATAGCTATGAACTCTGCAAAAACGGACACGATCCCACCAATCAACGACACAGCAAGACGTTTTTTTGCCAAGCGTCTACTTTCCGATAAGACCGCCATATCTATGCTTTTAACCAAAAAATTAGGAGCTGTTTTAGCTTCCTCTTTGTAAAGATTTTTTAATCCTTTTACCATAACTCTTTATGGTACGTGTTAAAGACTCATTTTGGTGCACTCAACTTTTTATGCAATATATTTATGGCTCTGAAATGGTGACTTTTTGCAGTATTTAAAGATATTTTTAGTATCTCGGCTATTTCCGAAAAGGTAAGGCCCTGATCATAGTGCAAGAAAAGGACTTCTCTAAAAATTGGCCGCAAACTCTTTATCTCCTCACTCAAACGCCGCTGCCCGTCTTTATTTTCAAAAATCTCATCTGCAAGTGGTTCTGGGTCGACAATATTATCTTCTATATTATTGTCCGTCAAATCCCCTTTCAAATCATTCACCTCGGAGAATGTCAGACTGCTTTTTTTGCGAAGATAATCTAGAGTAACATTATGAGCAATGGAAAAAATCCAATTTTTAAAACTCCGGCCCAAATTATACTTAGGCAAATTTTTCCAAACCTTGATAAATGTTTCTTGGACGATATCTTCGTGATCTACATGAATACCGCCAAATCTAAACGAATAATTGTATATGGCATTAATATAACGGCGAACCAAAACAGAAAAAGCATCGTTGTCCCCATCAAGACAAAGTTTTATCAGATCATCATCACTTCTTGTGTCGTCAGCCATATTCTTTTGAAATAGTACCATACCGGTGCAAAAAGTGACCGGGAGCAAAGCCTGATAGTTCTATCCTGTATGAAACCAGAGACAATTTTAGTAACAGGATGTGCCGGGTTTATAGGAAAAAATTTTGTAGAACAATTTAACAGACGTTACCCAAAAACTAAGATAATCGGGATAGACAATCTATCTACATCGTACCTGCCATTTAAGGTACCGCCTTACTTAAAGTTTTACAAAGGTTCAATATGCGACGAAAAAACTCTAGACAAAATTTTTTCTAAACACAAACCGGAATATGTCTTTCACTTCGCGGCACTACCACGCGTAGCATTCAGTGTGGAACACCCCGCAATAACAACCCTTGCAAATGTCTATGGGACCGTCAGTCTCTTAGAAAAATCACGCGACTACAAGGTAAAAAGAGTCATGGTATCATCATCCTCCTCTGTTTACGGAGGAGCAAAATCTCTCCCCACAAAAGAAAATACTAGTTCCCCGGACCCAAAATCACCGTATGCTTTGCAAAAATATGTAGACGAAATGTTCTGTAAAATGTTCTACGATCTTTACGGCCTCGACTCTGCTCTTTTGCGTTATTTCAACGTCTTTGGACCAGAATCTTATGGATCATCCCCTTATTCAACAGTGGTCTCTGCCTGGCTCGAAAATCTTTATTTTCCGACAGGCAAAAAAAGTTACCTAGAGGGAGACGGCAAACAAACACGAGACATGTGCTACGTAGATAATGTAATAGAAGCAAATATTTGTGCTATGCTTGCCCCTAAAAAATTGGCAGCTGACATTTTCAATGTAGGTTCGGCCGAAAGATTCAATTTACTGGAAATAAAAAAACTGATCGAGATAAAAAGCAGCAAACAACTCGATTTAGAAAAAAGGCCGCCACGTTTGGGAGATGTCCGTCATACACTAGCAGACATAACAAAAGCAGAAAAAATTTTAAAATATCGGCCCGTCGTTAACTTTGAAGATGGGCTCTCAAAAACCGTAGAATGGTTTAAAAAAAGAAAAATCTAAAGGATATAAAAACAAAAATAATTAACAAAAAACCTCCGCCTAACTTTGTGGCAGAGGTTTTTTGATTTACTGTTTTGCCTATTTGGCCTCGTCTAAAGTTACGGTCACAATCTTTGTTTCTCCTTTATGCAACAACTTAAGTTTTATTTTGTCCCCAACTCGTTTTTTGGCTATGATTGAAGACAACTTACTTTCTCCGTTTAATTTTACCCCATCAATCTCCAGAATAATGTCGTTCTCAACTATCCCTGCTTTGTCCGCAGCAGAACCAGGCATAACCGCCAATTCATCTGGGCTCTGACCACGCACAATCAACATTCCATAATCGACACTTAACTTATTTTTATCTTTCAAAGCCGGTGTAACTGCCATATATCTTATGCCAAGAAACGGCCTAGATATCTTCCCGTTTTTACGCACAGAATCTAAAACGCCTTTTATAATCGAGGTCGGCAAGGAAAAGGCAATATTTTCAGAACCGCTGGCCATAGCCACATTCACTCCTACAACCTTTCCATCGAGATCAAGAAGTGGCCCCCCAGAATTTCCGGGATTAATCGCCGCGTCTGTTTGAATAACTTCGTCCAGTTGTTCTTCCTTGCCTGACATATTGTCCCCTGCGACTACAGATCTTGAGAGACCAGACACAACACCAACAGACACCGTATTACTTAATTCAGCCAATGCATTTCCTATGGCTATTACCGTTTGTCCAAGTTTCAAATTACCAGAATCTCCAATTTCAAGAAACGGGAAATTTTTTCCCTCAATTTTAATAAAAGCAATATCCATTAGCGGGTCTTTAGCGATTATTTTAGCTTCATATGTTTTTCCGTCCTTTGTTTTTACTTCATACCCGGCAGAACTATCGTCTACCACGTGTTTGTTTGTCACAATATAACCGTCAGACG
>JBAZWX010000048.1:0-6524 GCA_041660145.1 Minisyncoccota bacterium
ATACCACGCGACAAAGTCTCTCTAAAACGAGTCTCTTCTGTGGCAATAACCGTCGACTCTAAATCTTTTTGCCTCAACACTTCGTCGTAGACACCCTCAAAAGGAGCAATGACAAGCGGAACAATTGTAGATAACGTACCCTGTGACAACCCAAGTTTATCGGCGTATCTCACCGCTCGGCGAATAAGCCTCCTCAAAATGTAACCCTGGTCCGAGTTAGACGGCAAAACTCCATCGGAAATCATTTGGGTAGAAGCCCTCATGTGGTCAACTATAATTCTCATCGCGCTTTTTAGGTCTCCTTCATATTTTTTTCCGGACTGGTTTTCAATATATTTGATCGCCGGGAAAAACAAATCGGTAGTAAAGATATCAGAAGTATTAAGGGCCGCCGCTAAGGTTCTCTCCAGCCCACCACCAAAATCTACATTGCGTTGCGGCAACCTTTCAAAACCCTTCTCAGTTCTTCTGTATTCCATGAAAACAGAATTGCCAATTTCAATAAATCTCCCGCAATCACAATTTGGGTGACATTCTTTACCGAAGGATACGTCATGCAAAGTGCCAAAGTCGTAAAAAACTTCAGAATCGGGACCACCTATCTCACCAACTGGCATTTTGTCCGGAGTCCCTGATCTGCTCCACCAATTTTTTTTAGCGTTATAAGAAAAAATTCTCCCTCCTTGCATACCGGAGCTACTTCCATTTTCAGTAGAGCCAATGTCTACTAATTTTGCGTCTATACCAACTTTGGAGAAACTTTCTTTCCAAATCGAAACCGCCTCGTCATCTTTTTCGACATTGGCCAGTTCATCACCAGCGAAAACAGTTACATATAATTTATTAGGATCCAGCCCAACTTCTTTGGTCAAAAATTCAAAAAACCAGGGGAGTTGTTCCTTTTTGAAGTAGTCACCAAGTGACCAGTTTCCAAGCATCTCAAAAAAAGTAGTATGACGATTGTCACCTGTTTCTTCTATGTCTTCCGCTCGAAACGATCTTTGAGAATTAACCAATCTTTTTCCCGCAGGATGCGGCTCTCCCATTAAAAATGGGACGAGTGGCTGCATTCCCGAACTCGTAAAAAGAGTTGTCGGATCATTTTCTGGAATTAAAGGGGCCGAAGGAATAATGGCATGCCCTTCCTTCTTAAAAAATTCCAAATATTTTTTTCTTATATCCTTAGATGTCATGATTTGCCATTATAATCATTCTTTTATGACCATGTCCATGTGAAATGTCCCTGTCTCCTTCTTTCCAGCCTTGGGGCCGTTATTCATATCACCGGGTTCCAGCTTGGTATCGCTATCGGTCTTTGAAGAATCAAAAACAATATCGTATGTACCATCCCAAACCCATGATGTTCTATTTAGACCCGAAGTTTGGTTTTTGTAGATACTTTCTCTGAATTTACTCAAGTTTATGCTTCCGCTAAAAGTTGTACTAACATCTGTTCTGCCAAAATTTTTAATCTCCCATTCTGTTGAGTGTTCACGCAAAACAGATTCTCCTGTTATGGTACCAACTATCGCTTTTGTTTTTGGATCCATTTTACCTTTCACTTCCAACTTGCACGAAGAGGCAGCAAAATTTGTTTGACCGCTTCCAGAAACTTCCCCTGTTTCCGGATCAACACTAATTGTTATTTGTCGAGTAAATCCAGACGGAAGGGGTTTGTCATCAGAATATTGTTGAATATAACAGATAGGCCCCGAACCAAAACCTCCACTGTAATTGTAACTGTCACCCTCAATCATTGGAAAAAATCTTGCACCTTTAGACACCATTTTGTTATCCAAAAATAGTTTGGCTATTTGATCTCCTACCGAATTTCCACAGTTATCCGCCAAACCTTTTTCGGGGTCCATTCGATCACCAGTTAGACCGAGTTCGCCAAGGCCCCTCATTAAACCTTCTCCCAAAGTTGCTATGTCACCACCCTTAAAATGTGGAAAATACGTTGAAGCAGTCATCGCGGCAAAAATATGGTATATAGGCCCCATTTTGTCATACGAGCCCGCTAGCGACCTATCTTTGCTTCTCCAGGGCATCAGATGAGACGCCAATTCCCCACCATGCAACTTGGCATCACTCTCCAATAATTTACCATTTTCTGTTTTGGAATAATCAGATACTTTGGAACGAATATTTACATTCGGGACCAACTCTCCAGTAAAAGGGTTCCCTAAATTTTCAGCAATTATATCTCTACCATCATTACTCATTTCCTTCAAAAAATTGTGTGTAGCCAGTACCCCAAGAGCAACATCACCGTTGTTGGCTTCAACTGCTATTTTCAAAACTTCTGCTGGTGAAAGTCGTTTTTCTGAACCTAGAATAGCTTTCTTAATTATTTCTTGCGACGGCAAAACCGCTGTCCAAAACAATCTAGATTCACTGGACACAGCGGAAGGACTCTTGGCCGTAAAAAGAAACATGCCCATATTCAAAGAAGAGAAAACTGGATCAGAAATAATTTCTGTCGGAAACTTAAAGGTCCATTCGCCTTTATTTGCTTCTATAAGATCTTTTAACTCCTGACACTCCTTTTTTGGATTACCGACTTCGCCAACACCCAAGAACGATTTCTCATATTGATTGGCGTATTTCTCAATAAAATTGTTTGCAGCAGTTATGGCATCAACTACTGGAGCGCCCAGGGTAGAGGAACTTGAGAAATCATTGGCCGAAACACTTTTTATATTTGGGGTACCAGAAATATAGCTGTTATCAAGAGACGGCTCTACAAAAACAAAAGTGTTGTCAGAAAAATGGGTTATGTTTATTTTCAAAGGGTCGGAGTTATTTAGCTCAACTTTTTTCCATTGGTTATTTCCAGCAGATTCTAGAGCTAGAAGATTTTTATTGGGATTTGGGACCTCTAACACTACAGGTGCGGATAAGGACGGTAAATCTTTATTAGAAGAAACAGTATAAGCAAATGCCTGTTTAACATAAAAAGATATTCCGGATAAATTTATGTCCGACTTAGAAACTTTTAGCTCCGTATTTTCCAAAAAAACATTAGCCGGGACATCTAGCTTTACGCCACCCCCAGCATCTATTTCAGTTTTTTCAGGACCAACGACACTCGTTATAGGAGAACCGCTCGTTTTAGCCAATTCACCTAAAAACGAAAGTTGCGGCACAACAGTCGTCGCCGGTGCCATATTTTTGGACAGATAAAATATGCCCCCGACAATCAAAACTAAAATAACAACTAACGTTATTTTTTTAACCATTACCCTATTGTATCAAATCAGAGAAAAAATATTTAAACGATTATCCCTCCACCTAAACATTCATCGTTGTTCTTGGTGTAAACAACCACAGATTGGCCGGGCGTAATTGCAATTTGTTTGTCTTTAAAAACGACATTGTAAAGACCAAGTTTTACCTTCTTTATCTTACAATCTTGTAGTTCCTGCCTATAACGAATTCTGGCACAAAAATTTTGTTTAAGATTTGGTTCAATCCCTTGATTCCAGTTTGTGCTACTTATTTTGAGCTCTTTTTTTGAAAATTCACCGCCACTCTTCCTGTTTGAAACAACCAAAACATTTTTATTTGTGTCCTTACCCACAACATAGAATGGTGATCCATCTGGGTTATTCTTTGTAATTTCAAATCCATGCCTCTCGCCTATCGTATAAAGAGTAGCCCCTTCGTGCTTACCAATAATCTCACCATGGTCATTCAAAACATTCCCCGGTTTTTCTTTTATATAGTGCTTTAAGAAATCTTTGATATTTATTTTCCCCAAAAAACAAACGCCCTGGCTATCTTTTTTTGCGGCATTCGGAAGAGAAAACTTATGCGCGATTTTTCGGACATCACTTTTCTCCATTCCACCTACTGGGAAAATTGTACGCACCAGTTCTTTCTGCCCGAGAGTCCAAAGAAAATAACTTTGATCTTTTTCTTTATCAACTCCGGACAATAACCTGCAAATTTTGTTCTGGCCATCGCAAACAGTTTGAGCATAGTGACCAGTGGCAACGTAATCTGCTCCATTTTTTATGGCCCATTTCAAAAACTGGCCAAACTTTATAGTTTTATTACACATGACATCAGGGTTCGGAACGCGCCCGTCTCTGTATTCTCTAATCATATAGTCGACAACGTCACGCTTATATTCTTTTTCAAGATCAAGTGTAATTAATGGTATTTTTAGACAAGCCGCAACACGCATGGCGTCACGCCTCTCAACTGGCCAAGTGCAGGGCATCCAGTCTGGAGACCAGACCTTAATAAAAACGCCGAAGACTTCAACTCCATCAAAATGACTAGGTGCCTCGCGCCCCGTTACCTTTTTAAAATCACGTGCGTTCTTAATATTAGCCAAAAGGGCGGCCGACACAGAGCTATCGACCCCACCAGACATTCCAACAAAAATTTTGACTTTTTTCTTCAATCCCATTTTCTATATTCTGATTACAAGCTTTGAATGTCGATTAATTTGATGATAAGCTAAAGATACTGATGCGCACGATACTGTCAATATTCGTAATATTTGGATTTGTTTGTTTATCTGTTTTTGGGTTTGTTGATGTAAATGGAAACGGGGGGTGTCTAGCAGAAACAACAAGCCTTACTTGTGCCCTTTCTGATATTATAGGACACAATCCATTCGCTACAGCCGACCACCATATTGGCGCTTTTAAAAGTTTTTCGGTTGCCATTCTAGTAACACTATCCAACATATTATCTATAGCGACTTTGGGTTTTGTAATCATGTTAGGGATAGCTGCCATAAAATTAAACCTGGCAAAACCTTCCTTTGCAGCTGTGTCAGACGACTCACCCGATCAGCTCTCTCTTTTTTTAAAACAAAAAAAACTCTACTTTTGGTTAAAAAATAAAGGCGGCAGTCTTTAATTTTTACTGAGAAATTTTCTCTTTATTAATTTCCTTTGATTCCATGACCAAAAGACTGAAGATCCTTTTAGGGCTGTGCGCGGCAATTATTCTTGTTGTTGTACTAGCCAAACTTAATCTAATTAACCTGGCAGCATCGTCAGATAAATCAATCTGGCTCCTCCCTCTTGTTATAATCGCCGCGATCGTCGACAGTATAAATCCTTGTGCGTTTTCAATTTTGCTTTTGACTATTGCTTTTCTGTTTTCTCTTGGCAAAAATAGAAAATACATTATCAGAACTGGAGGCATATATATTTTTGGTGTTTTTGTTGTTTATGTCCTAATAGGATTGGGAATCCTAAAAACATTGCAACTATTTGGAGTACCACACTTCATGGCAAAAGTTGGCGCTTCTATCATCCTTGTTGCCGGTCTAATAAATGTGATAAATCAATACTTTCCCTCTTTCCCCATCAAACTAAAAATACCAGACATGGCACATGCCAGGATGGCGCAAATGATAGAAAAAGCCTCAGGGGCAGCGGCCTTCGCACTTGGTGTCTTTGTGGGACTTTGGGAATTCCCTTGCACTGGAGGTCCATATCTCATGGTTTTGGGGCTTCTGCACGACCAATCAACCATGCTTTCCGGGGCTCTTTACCTGATCATCTACAATATCATCTTCGTACTTCCCCTTGCTGTAATTCTTCTTGTCTCAAGCGACGAGATGTTCCTTGCCAGAGTACAACAGTGGAAAAAAGATGAGACATCAATGATGCGCCTTCTTGGAGGTGCTGCTATGATAATTCTTGGGATAATAATGTTCTTAATATAAAAAAATAATATGCAAAATCAAATAAAATTCGACGAGTTGGTAAAAAAAGTTGCGGATGCAAAAAAATCCGGCACGTTTGACCTGTCTCGCGACGAAGACTTAAGCATTGGAATAATGAACCTAATCAGCCTTGAGGAACACTTTTTCTTTACAGGAGAAAAAACACAAAAGCCGGAGTATTTCGACATGGTTAACGAAATACGCGCAATGAGAAAAGAGCTCCTGGGTAAAATGATAGATAAACACGAAGGAGAAACGTGGTGCATATGCAAACATCTTCTTGCCTCGTCTATGCGAATGATGGAAGTCGGCACAAAACTGCAAAATGACGGCAAAAAAGATGAAGCAAAACAACTTTTCGATTATTCCTACAAACTATACACAATCTTTTGGGGATTGCGCCTAAAACTTTTGGATATGCCGCAAGTAAAAGAAATGGCCAAAGATGATAAGGCATGGTCCCTCAAAGATATCGTAGATAAATTAGTTAACTGCTGTGATGAATAGAAAAAAATATGGCTAGCGAAACAAAAATGTTAATTATATCGGCCGCTGTATTTATTGTGTTAATAATTATCGCTCTTGCCGTCGCCGTTAAAAGTGACAACGGCACGCTTATCCCACCTGACCCACAGGTTACGTCTTTGGCACAGTGTCTTTCCGACAAAGGGGTAAAAATGTATGGAGCCGTCTGGTGTTCACGTTGTCAAGCTCAGAAAAAACTTTTTGGAAGCGCGTTCAAACTAATCAACTATGTTGAGTGCACAACCGACGCCCAAAAATGTATAGACGCAAAAATAGAAAGTTATCCCACCTGGACATTTGCAGA
>JBAZWX010000049.1:0-6405 GCA_041660145.1 Minisyncoccota bacterium
CTGTTATTAAAGGGGACAACTTAGAGAAGAAAAAGCGCAGCAAATTCCTTTTGCCGCTCTTTTTACATGTTTTGAAACGAAACTAGTTATTTAACCATTTTGGCCAATCGAGACTTCATTCTGGCCGAGGTATTATCTTTTATAACTCCCCTCTTAGCTGCCTTGTCTATAGCCCTGTAAACTCCAGATAGAGAGCTTTTAGCTTCCTTGGCCTTTTTGCCAGCCAACAATGACTGAAAGGCCTTTACAGACGCCTTCATTTTTTTTGAGCACTCGAGGTTAAATTCTCTCCTTCTTTTGGAGACTCTTAACGCCTTTTTTGCTGATGATGTTATTGGCATATATTTGTTTTGATACTATACACCACAGAATAGAAAATGCAAGGCCTGCACCGTTTTCCGACCCTCAGCCTGGACACTTGTGCTAAAATAGAAACATGATAGGTCGGCTCAGAGGAAAAATCGTATATTCTTCGGAAAACTACGCTATTTTGGAACCAGGAAACGGAGTAGGCTACAAAATAAACATTTTGGCAGATACCGCAATAGACCTGACGAAAAAAACACTAGAAGAAACAACATTTTGGATAGAAGACGTAACAAGGGAAGACTCTCACGAACTTTACGGTTTTCTTGAAGAAATAGAACTAAACTACTTTCGCCTATTAATGTCGGTCTCTGGCATCGGTCCCAAAAAGGCCTTGGCTATTCTTTCCATAGCTCCACCCGAAACTCTAAGGAAAGCCGTTGTGTCAGGAAACAGCAAATATCTGACAAATGTGTCTGGGATAGGACCGAAAAATGCCGAAAAAATAATCATCGAACTAAGAGATAAGCTATCGAGCAAAACAACCGACACCGGAATGGCTCTAAACGATGACTCCGATGTGATTGAGGCAGTTAAATCTTTGGGGTACAGTGCGGCTCAGGCACGTGAAGCCATAAAAAATATTAAAGACGATATAACCGACGTGGGACAAAGAGTAAAAGAAACTCTAAAAATTTTGGGAAAAAACACAAAATGATAAGATCTGTAAAAAAAATTTTAAAGAAAATACTCCCTGCGCGACTTTTTAGTTTGTATCATTATTTGCTCGCGATAATCGCAAGTATCTATTACGGCCGGCCCTCTAACAAAATGGTAATCATTGGGATTACAGGGACGAAGGGAAAAACCACAGCGGCCAATTTTGTTTGGTCATGTTTGAATGCAGCAGACATGCCTTGTGGACTCATAACAACAGCAAACATAAAAATTGGTGATCATGAGACTTTGAATAACTACCACATGACAATGCCAGGACGATTCGAACTCCAGCGTCTCATGAATAAAATGTTGGAAGCCAAGTGTAAATACTGCGTCATAGAAACAACTTCTGAAGGAATAAAACAGTTCCGCCACATCGGCATAAATTACGATATTGTTGTGTTCACCAACATATACCGTGAACATTTGCAATCTCATGGAGGAAGCTTCGAGCGATACAAAGAGGCCAAAAGTCAGATATTTGCCGGCCTAAAAAATAGTAGAAAAAAAACAATTGACAGCAAACCTGTAGAAAAAATTATTTTCGCCAACAACGATTCTCCCTATAAAAACTTTTTCCTTGGCTTCGACGCAGACAAAAAAGTAACCTTCGGTCTCTCTGGCGAGGCTGACTTCTACGCCTTTAACCCAAAGGACGAAGAACGAGGAGTAAGTTTTTTTGTAAACGACTATCAAAAATATCACATAAACGTCGATGGAAAATTTAATGTGCCAAACGCGCTAATCGCCATAGCTATCTGTAAAACCCTCGGGGTTTCCACGTCCAACATTCAAAAAGGTCTTGAGGCCATAGAAATTATCCCCGGCCGCATGGAAAGAATTGACGGAGGTCAGAATTTCATTGTCTATGTCGATTATGCCCACCAGAAAGAGAGCATGGAATCACTCCTTGAATCAGCCAAAGATATCGCGGCAACCACAAAAGGAAAAATAATCGTCCTACTAGGAGCAGAGGGAGGCGGTCGCGACAAAGAAAAGCGCCCGGCCATGGGAGAAGCGGCAGCGAAAATGGCAGACTTTATTATCGTCAGCAACGTTGATCCATACGATGACAACCCCGCCGAAATAATAAACGACATCGTCGTTGCAGCAAAAGAACACGGCAAGGAAGAAGGCAAAAATTTGTTCGCCATACAGGACAGACGTTCGGGTATAAGAAAGGCAGTATCTCTGGCCCGTAAGAATGATGTCGTCCTTATCACGGGGAAAGGAAGTGAACAATCCATGATTATTGGCAACAAAACGATTCCGTGGGATGATCGCACGATAACCCGTGAAGAACTTGCCAAGCTAAAAAACAAAGATTAATCTTACTCTCATGCCAGAACTTCCAGAGGTGGAGACAACTGTCTTTGGACTTAATAAATGTCTTACCGGTAAAAAAATAATGACCGTCTGGTCTGATTGGAAAAAGGGATTTAAAAATTCCGGTGGTTTTGACCATTTTGTAAAAAATGTGCTCGACAAAAAAGTGCATCGAGTGAGGCGCGTAGGAAAAAACATCCTCATTGACTTGTCCGGGGGAAAAACAATATTAGTACATATGAAAATGACCGGGCATTTTATGTGCGGAAAATGGACAATGTCACAGAACAAAAAAGACAAATATCCCTGGACCCCTGTAAAAAATTCTGGGCCTTTGTGTGATCCATACAACAGGTTCATCCACACCATGTTTGATCTGTCCAATAAAACACAACTCGCTTTCTCAGATGCAAGAAAATTTGCCAAAATGACAATCTTCGACACAAAAAGAGGTGCAGAGTCACCAGACATAAAAAATCTTGGTCCAGATCTTCTAGATAAAAAATTTAACGCCAAAGATTTTGTTGCCAGAATAAAATCTAGACCGACAGGAAAAATAAAGCAGGTAATGACTGATCAAACAATAGTGGCAGGAGTAGGAAATATATATGCCGATGAAAGCCTTTGGTTGTCTGCGATCCACCCCAAGTCTGTCGCCGGGAAAATCCCAGAAAAAAAGCTCCGTGATTTGTATAAAAATCTTTTGAAAATAATGAGGCAATCAATAAAACTTGGCGGTGATTCGGCTTCTGATTTCAGAAACCTCCAAGGAGAAAAAGGGAAATTTCAAAACTATCACATGGCCTATCGTAAAACGGGAGAAAAATGCAAAAAGATAGGCTGTAAAGGAAAAATCATTATGGTAAGGATAGGTGGAAGAAGCTCCCATTTCTGCCCTCACCATCAGACCCTTTCTTAGACCCAGCCAAATATCGCGCGTGAATGTAAAGCATAAAACAGAAAGTTTTGTTATTATTAAGTCTATGAAATCTGGGGAAGGTTTTTTAGGAGCAATCCTCTTAATAGCGCTAGTCGTTCTTGTTACTTTCGGTTTCGTCAACGTGATAAACCGAGGAGAACACCCGACAAACACTGTAAATAAACCTGTCGCGTATGTCCCCTTTTCTGGACCGACGGCAACTGGCGAACAACTTTCTAAATCCGATGTCACAGTAGAAGGGAAACCCGTATCGCTAATTAAGCCGAAAGAGGCAGTGATTAAACTTTCCGGATCGTACAACGCACAAAGCTCTGTCGCAGACAGAGAGTACATAACCATTCAAGCCCCATCAACAAATGGTAGTCCGATAGACATAACTGGATGGGAACTCTCAAGTAAAACCGCTTCTGCAAAAATACCTCGAGTTTATGAAACATATAGACTTGCCGGAAATAACTATCTAAAAGACGTGGTTTTAAACCCTGGTGACGAGGCCATCATTGTGTCCGGAAAATCACCCCTAGACAATAACTCCTTCCGAGTTAACAAATGTTCCGGCTATCTTGAGCAAAACAAAGATTTTTATCCAAGCCTGCCAATAGAGTGTCCACGGGCCATCAACGAAGTAGATCCAGACATAGTAGATGATGCATGTATAGATTTTGTAGACAGCATAAGCCAATGCCAGATGCCCACAACTATCCCCGCTCGACTCGGAAACACATGCTCTTTCGTGATCAACAAAAACCTCGGGTATGAGTCCTGCGTAGAAAAGCACAGAAACGATAAAGATTTTCAAAAAGGCAGCTTTAGAGTTTATTTGAAAAATGAAAGTGAAATATGGAAACAGAAAAGAGAGGAGATCCAACTTTTTAACGCAAAAGGCATTTTGGTAGACACCCTCTCCTACTAGACACCCAGCATCCTAAAAAGCGCCACTCCGACCGATACAGAAACATTGAGAGATTCTTTTTGCCCCATCATCGGTATCTCAGCAATTACATCAGATATCTTCAAAACTTTTTTGCTAACACCGGCGACCTCGTTCCCAAAAACAAACACGATTTTGCTTTTCAGTTTAACTTTTTTGTAGTCCTCCGATTTTTCATCCTGCTCAACCGCGATTATTTTATACCCATCCTTTTTTAGCCTACGTATCAGTGTCACTGTCTCGGGACAATACTCCCAGAGAATTGTCTTTTCAGCCCCAAGAGCGGTTTTAGCGATATCAGCTCTTTCGCGCCCAAATCTATCAACCGGACAAGGGGTAACGCCCGCTAGAAAAATTCTGGAAATACCGGCAGCGTCACATGTCCTAAAAATAGCACCAACGTTATGAGTACTCCTAATGTTATCCAGAACCACAACAACTTCTCTTTGCGCGTTTTTTGTAGATCCTAACCTATTTTTTACTTTATTTGGCAGCTTTTTGTTCACGATGATATAATTACCGCATGTCTGATGTATTTTACTCATTTTTCTCACCTTTACTAGACTCCGGGGCAACTCTTGCTGTGTTCCCGGCCCTTCTTGGTTTTCGTCTACTGGCGCCAACCCTTATAAGATTAGTGCTTAGTCCTCTCCTGGTTGTCATGGGATTCCGTCTTTGTAAAGTTCGAACAAAAATATCTCTGTTTGTAGGAACAATAAATATAGTATTTGGCATCAGCATACTTTTTGGCTTTCTGACACAAATATCAGCACTCGTTCTTATCATCACATCCTTATGGAGAATGTTTTACGAATACAAATATCTACCCAAAACACAGAACTTTTGGGGGCTCAACCTCCTTGTAGCCGTAACCCTTATGTCACTTCTTATTACTGGAGCGGGGCTCTTCGCCATTGACTTGTCGTTGTAAAATTTTCGTATTTTTGCTATTCTCATTTTACAAATCCGCCCATAGCTCAGATGGTAGAGCACCTGCCTTTTAAGCAGAGGGTCGTTGGTTCGAGTCCAACTGGGCGGACCGAGTGTGATAAAAGAACAATTTTATTTGCTCTTTTATCTTGGCCAGCCTACTCTGCCAGCGACAGAGGTACAGTAGTCTTCTTGTTTTTACAAATCAGAGATTACAAATACAAAATAACCCAGTAACATTTATGTAACGATCGTTACATAAATGTTACTGGGTTATTTTTCTTTCAGGCCAAAACTTTTTATGAGAACATCCGAATTTTCAAGTTTGTCCGTAACCATATATAAAACACTAGCGGCACTCCCCAGTGATGTTTTTAAAAGCGCCACGTACTCATAATTATCATGAGGCGATACCCAAACACTTCTTTGCAATTGAATGAAATTGCGCGCTCTGAGGCCCCTCCGCAAGGCATCCCTCCTACTACGTTTTGATTCCTTTATATCGAAGATAACGACACGCCATTTGCCATCCCACTCGTCACGTCTGTCACCAACAGGTTTATAAATACTTTTTAATCTTTCCTTTCCAGACAAACTCAACCGAAAAACAGCTTCCCCTCCATGTACTGCTTTTGTTATTAACCCTCGGTCGACCAGGCGACCTAGAGAAATGGCAGTATAGTGTTTTACGTCATAATTTGAATCTGAAAACCTAGTTTGACTCTCCTCCATTACTTCCTTCAACAGTGTTTTAAGACCAACCTCACTCGCACGATTCAAAACAGTCAGAATAATATCTGGCACCCCTTTGTGTTTGTATATTTTCATGATTTAACATTATAAACTATCACCCATATCATCTCTACCTATAACATTTATGTAACGATCGTTACATAAATGTTACCGTGGCCTTTTAAAAAACGACTCACGAAAAAGTTATATAAAAAGTGAATGGGCCCCCACATTGCTGTAGGGGCCCTTCCGGATTTCAACCGGCTCGCCAGGTTTTCCTGGCAGGGGCTTCAATCTTGTGTGATGTGAGAGCAGACCGTGGCCTAGGACCAGGGAGATACTTCGCAGCGGTAGACTCTGTCCAGCGATGGCCTCTTTTGTCTTACGACCGGCGATCATTACTTCTCTCACGCCGTGTCTGTAGAGGGCCTTGTGGGCTCTGGCAGAAATCTCCTTCCCTGTTTCTTCTCATCGAGGTCTAGGTTATTGGTGGTCTTCCCTCTTTTTCCTTGTTCAGGAT
>JBAZWX010000050.1:0-1636 GCA_041660145.1 Minisyncoccota bacterium
GAATAGTTTTGAATGAACCTTCGGTGGTTGCAGTCTCTGAGCAGGACAACAGGATCTTGGCTGTTGGGAACGAGGCTAAGGATATGATTGGTAAAACTCCGGATAGCATTATTGCCTACCGTCCTATGCGAGATGGAGTAATTGCTGACTACCGAGTGACCGAGGCCATGCTTCGTTACTACATAAATAAGGCTTTAAAAAAGTGGGATATTTTTCGACCGGAGGTTATGATATCTGTCCCTGCTGGCATTACTTCAACTGAACGCAGGGCTGTTATTGAAGCAGCTATCCGTGCGGGTGCGAAAAATGCTTACGTTGTTAAGGAGCCGATACTTGCTGCTATCGGAGCTGGCATTCCCATTTATGAAGCCTGTGGACACATGGTCGCAGATATAGGCGGAGGCACAACCGATGTCGCCGTTATTTCTTTAGGAGGTATCGTCGCCGCAACTTCAGTCAAATGTGCTGGCAACAAAATAGACCAAGCAATTGCTGACTACATAAAGAAAACTTTCAATCTTGCTATAGGTGATCAAATGGCAGAAGAGATAAAAATGAGGATAGGTTCGGCCATGCCCATGGAAGAAGAGTTGGTCATGACTATAAAAGGGCGCGACTTTTTAACCGGATTACCAAAAACGGCAGAGCTTACTACGAACGAAGTGGTTAAATCTATTGCTGGCGAACTCGACCAGATAACGAAAGCTATAAAAGACGTTTTGCAAAACACACCGCCAGAGTTGGCGGCTGACATTATCGACCATGGCATAACGATGACAGGAGGTACGTCTCTTTTGAGAAATATCGCCGAAGTTGTTTTCAGAAGAACTGGAGTGCGCGCCACCGTAGCAGAAGACGCTCTCTTTTGTGTGGCAAAAGGTACAGGAATAGCTATCGAACACCTAGAGGTTTACAAGAAAAGTGTTATCTCAAAATAGTGCAGCATTCATTTCTCAAGGAATATAAAAAAGATGGTCTTTTACATGCCTACTTAATTGTTGGTGATATCAAGAGTTCTCTTTTGGTTTTGGAAGAAGATCTGCGTGCGATTATTGGAAATGACCCCCGTTTGTGTCCTGATGTTAGTTTTTTTACCTCTGACACATTTACTGTTGACGATGCACGAAAGGTTAAGATAGACCAGTCAAAAACCCCGCTAGTTGCTAGCGCACGTTTTTTTGTTTTGGGGGCCAACTCTTTTACCGAAGAGGCCCAAAATGCACTTTTGAAGTCTATTGAAGAACCTGTGTCGGAAAGTTATTTTTTCATTCTTGCCGATAGACAAAACACAATAATTTCTACTCTTCTGTCTCGTCTTGCCATTGTAAAGAATATGGAAGACGAAACAGAGGTGGATTTGGCCGAACAGTTCTGGAAAGGAGACATATCTTCACGGTTGGTCATTGTCGCAGGCCTTTTGGAAGAGGGGGAAGAGACAGAACTAGGCGGCCCAAAGTCGGCCTGTGGAAGGTTCTTGAACTCTTTAGTAAAAGTTGCGCACAACAAACTAGAGGCCGGTTTTGACGAAAGTATTGCCGATTTTATTGGCCATCTTTTGACTGTAAAAGATTATGCGTCTGATCCTTCCTTTGCGACCAAGATGGCACTAGAATACCTGGCGCTCACTTGTCCCAGA
>JBAZWX010000050.1:1646-6192 GCA_041660145.1 Minisyncoccota bacterium
CCAGATCTTAATTTTTTTTTGTTTATTCTCGTGTTATATTTATTCTATGGCATACAATTTTGATAGTCTCAAAAATAAATTAGAAGACAAGGTTAAGTGGCTTTCCAGTGAAATGTCTGGGTTGCGCACGGGCAAGGCTAGCCCAGCTATTTTAGATAATATAGTTGTAGATTCTTACGGCGCCATGACGCCTATTAGTCACGTTGCTAGCGTAACTATTAGTGATGCTAGAACCCTCAGGGTTACCCCTTGGGACAAGTCTCTTTTGGTGGCAATAGAGAAGGCAATAGTCTACGCAAATTTAGGCTTGTCTGTGAATGTCGATGGCCACGATGTAAGGGTTGCGTTTCCAGAACTTACCGCTGATCGTAGAAAATCTTTAACTAAGGTAGCCAAAGAAAAGTGTGAGGAGGCTCGCATCGCCCTTCGTCACGAGAGAGATGTTGTGTGGGAGGACATACAAACCCAAACAAAAGATGGAACTATCTCTGAAGATGATAAGTTTCGGGCAAAAGATTCTCTTCAGAAGGTGATTGATGAATACAATAAAAAACTTGAAGATTTGTACAGCAAAAAAGAACGCGAGCTGTCCGAATAATAAAAATTCTAAATGAGTATTGTTCTCTTTTTAATTATTCTTGCTGTTTTGGTTCTGTCTCATGAATTTGGCCATTTTATAGTTGCAAAACTTTTTGGTGTTCGCGTGGATGAGTTTGGCTTTGGTTTTCCTCCGCGCATATTTGGTAAAAAGTGGGGAGAAACGCTCTACAGCTTAAACGCTCTACCGTTTGGTGGTTTTGTAAAAATTTTCGGTGAAGACCCAGACGCTGGCGAGAAGGAACCTAGTAATGTTAAAGAACAGGAAGTTGAATTAAAAAGAAATTTTTCTTCCAAGCCCAGATATATTCAGTCGGCTATAATTTTAGCTGGAGTTGTTTTTAACCTTTTGTTGGCATGGGGGCTTTTTTCTATCGGATTTATGACCGGGATGCCGGTACCAATAGGATCAGCTCCGGCCGGAGGTGAATTTACAAATGCTAAGGTCTACATAACCGGGGTATCAGAAAGTTCTCCGGCGGCTAAGGCTGGTATAAAAGCTGGTGATAACATTTTGTATGTTTCTTCTGATGGAAGTAAAACAGACAATCCTCAAATAGAGTTTGTCCAAAATTTCATAAATAGCAACGAGAACACTCCAATAAAAATAGGGGTAAAGCGCGGGGCAGAGACGTTGGAGCTAGGTGTGATGCCAAAGTCTGGAATAATAGAAGGGAAGGCGGCTATCGGAATATCTATGGATATGGTCGGTATAGTTAGTTTGCCAATTCACAGAGCTGTTTATGAATCGCTGAAAATGACTCTTGGGCTTTTCTCTGCAACCATAGAAGGTTTGGCCCATTTGTTTGTATCTATTTTTTCTGGAGGCGCATCGATGTCAGCAGTATCTGGCCCCATAGGCATCATAGGAATAGTCAAAGATGCTTATGGCTTTGGTTTCATATATCTTTTGGGTCTCACTGCTCTAATATCTATTAACTTGGCAGTAATAAACATAATCCCATTTCCAGCGCTTGATGGTGGCAGGTTTTTATTTATTTTGATAGAAGCAATTAGGAGGAAACCCCTAGGGCAGAATTTTGTTAACGCAGCGAACGCGACCGGCTTTTTTGTGATCATAGCCTTAATGCTTTTCATCACATACCATGACCTGTTGAAGCTGGCTGGCGTGTAAATAAACAGCCAAAATTGCCTTATCGATTTTAAAGATGGCACGAAAAGCCTTCTTTGACCACATATTTTTTTTAGAGTAATATGTGGACATGCGACAGTCCAGGTTTTTTACTAAAACAAGGAAAGAAGCCCCAAAAGATGAGGTTTCTAATAATGCCTCGTTGCTTATACGCGGGGGGTTTATCGACAAGCTTCAGGCTGGTGTTTATAGCTACTTACCACTTGGTTTTCGTGTCCTAAAAAAAATAGAGAATATAATTCGTGAGGAGTTAAACAAAGTGGGCGGGCAGGAATTGCTTATGCCAGCTTTGCAGCCTAAAGAAAATTGGCAAAAAACCGGAAGATGGGATAGCCTCGATGTTCTCTACAAAGTTACAGACTTAAGCGGAAGGGAAAACGCTCTTGGTCCTACTCACGAAGAAATAGTCGTTCCTTTGGTTGGGAATTTTCTTAACTCTTACAAAGATTTACCTTTTTCTGTTTATCAGTTCCAAACAAAGTTTAGGATGGAGGCACGAGCCAAATCCGGTATTTTGCGTGGTAGAGAATTTGTCATGAAAGACATGTATTCTTTTCACGCTAACGAAGATGACCTAAAACTGTTCTATCAAGTAGTGTGGGATACATACGTAAAAATATTTGACCGTCTCGGATTGGGCAAGTTAACCTACCCAACTTTTGCTTCAGGGGGAAGTTTTTCTAAATACTCCCATGAGTTCCAAACGGTGACCCCGGCAGGAGAAGACACGATATATATTTGTGATGACTGTAAGGTCGCGATTAATAAGGAAATAATAGAAGAACAAAAAGTGTGCCCGAAGTGTTCCGGCCAAAAATTTAGGGAAGAAAAATCTATAGAGGTTGGTAATATTTTTGAATTAAAGACAAAGTTTTCTGCCCCATTTGGCCTCACCTATAAAGATGAAAGTGGTAACTCGAAAGAGGTCATTATGGGCTGTTACGGGTTAGGCCCAAGTAGAGTCATGGGTACTATCGCCGAAGTGTTTGCTGATAAAAATGGTCTTGTCTGGCCGGCAAATGTAGCCCCGTATCGTTTCCATTTAATCGAGCTTGACGGTTCTTCAAATGATGATGTACGTAATGAGGCCTTAAAAACATATGATGCTATAAGGAAAGACATCGGTGATGAGGTCTTGTTTGATGACCGTGATTTAAGCGCAGGGGCCAAATTTGCCGATTCAGATCTGATGGGTATCCCGTATAGAATTGTTATTAGCAAAAAAACTCTTGATAGCAAAATGCTTGAAGTTAAAGACAGAAAGACAGGAAAGATTGAAATGGTGTCTATGGAAGATCTAAAAAAATATTATGATTAAAAAGTTCTACAATTCTTTTGCGGATGACATAGGAATAGATCTAGGCACAACGAGTACCTTGGTTTATGTCACTGGACATGGAATTGTGGTTAACGAACCGTCTATTGTTGCACTTAATCAAAAAACCGGCCAAGTTGTTGCCATAGGAAAAGAGGCAAAACAGATGATAGGCAGAACCCCTCCGCACATAAGTGTGGTCAAACCAATGGTAGATGGTGTTATTTCTGATTTCGAAATTTCTGAAGAAATGTTGGCCTATTTCGTCAGGCGAGTTAAGGAACTTTCTACAAAAAAGTTTTTACGTCCAAAATTAATGATAGGTGTGCCCTCGGGTATAACAAACGTTGAAAGACGCGCCGTGAGAGATGCCGGTATGTCGGCTGGGGCAAGAGAAGTTCACATTGTTGAGGAACCCATGGCGGCGGCCATAGGGATTCACCTGCCAGTTTTGGATCCAGTTGGCAGTATGATTGTGGACATTGGAGGTGGTACAACCGATATAGCCGTTATCTCTTTGGGTGGTATTGTAAGGTCAAAAAATCTTAAAATAGCGGGAGAGAAGTTTAACTCCGATATTATCACTTACTTAAGAGACGAGTTTAAACTTTTATTGGGAGAAAGAACTGCTGAAGAAGTAAAAATTGCTATAGGTTCTGCGGCCGTTCAAACGAAACCTCTTGAGGCGACAGTTAAAGGTAGAGACCTTGTCACAGGATTGCCACGTGAAGTTATCGTTACAGATACAGATATCAGAGAAGCTATTTCCAAGTCGATGAGTCAACTTGTTGACTCGGTTAAAGAGGTTCTGGAAACAACTCCACCCGAAATAGTGTCTGACATTATGAACAGGGGGATTATTCTTTCTGGAGGAGGCGCGATGTTTAGAAATTTGCCAGAAATACTTGAAAAAGAGTTGAAGATACCAGTATATGTGGCTGACGATCCTTTAACATCGGTTGTGCGCGGTACAGGAGTTGTTCTAGAAAATATGGACCAATTTCACGAGGTTCTATTGGATGACGAAGATGAAATACCACCAAAATAGAGAGTTAACAAATAATAGATTAATAATAGGTACCACCATCGCAATCTTAATTGTAAGTGGTTATCTTTTTTGGGCTAATCTGGAAGGTTTTTTAAAAGAGTCAATCTTTGGTGCTGCCAATATTGCTTGGTCGTTGCGTGACAATGTCGCGGCTTTTACAGATGATTTTGCTATCAACTTAAAAACGAAGAAATCTCTCGAGGAA
Source organism: Minisyncoccota bacterium (assembly GCA_041660145.1). Lineage (GTDB taxonomy): Bacteria > Patescibacteriota > Minisyncoccia > Phycocordibacterales > UBA12445 > JBAZWX01. The sequence goes on from JBAZWX010000050.1 coordinate 5,965, forward strand.
GAAAACGGTCGTTTGGTAGATAAGATAAAAGATTTGGAAGGTCAGCTTTTTTCTGCTGCCATAGTTAGATCTGAAAATGAGAACTTGCGCAATCTTCTTTCAGAAAAAAATACAGGCTCTACCACACCAACAAAGAGCCGTGGCTTAAGGGGGAGAATAATGGCCCCGGTAGTATCTGGATCAATATTTTTCCCATATGATAGTTTGGTTCTAGATGTGGGAAAATCA
>JBAZWX010000051.1:0-6166 GCA_041660145.1 Minisyncoccota bacterium
AGCGCCCTGTCCCTGCCCTCCGGAAGAGCCAAAGACTCTACCATAAGTGTCGTATTCTGCCCTCTTTTTGTCATCGGACAAAACACTGTACGCTTCGTTTATCTCTTTAAACTTGGCCTCATCCCCCCCCTTTTTGTCTGGATGGTATTTAAGCGCCAACTTTCTAAAAGCGGCTCTTATTTCCTCTTTAGAGGCCTTTCTATCGACATCTAAAATTTTATAATAATCCATTTGTTATTTCGTGTCTTTGAAATCCGCATCTCTGACACCGCCATTGTCACTATCATTCTTCCCTCCATCAGCGCTAGCACCACCGGCATTATCTTTTTTATACATGGCCTCACCTATTTTCTGGATCTCGGTAAATAGGTCATTAGTCGCTTTCTTTATTTCTTCAATATTGTTACCATCCTTAACTTTTTTCAGAGCTTCCATTTTTTCATTCACAGATTTTTTTATATCATCAGCAACTTTGTCGCCAGCATCACGCAGTGATTTTTCAGAAGTATGCAAAAGAGCATCAGCTCCATTTTTTACTTCTATAATCTCTTTCTTTTTTTTGTCTTCATCAGCATGAAGTTCGGCGTCCTTTTTCATTCTTTCAATATCCTCTTGGCCAAGCCCTCCACGAGCTTCGATTTTAATCGATTGTTCTTTTCCTGTCCCTTTGTCTTTTGCCTTGACGCTAAGTATTCCATTAACATCTATGTCGAAACTAACCTCGACTTGAGGCATTCCGCGTGGGGCTGGAGGAATTCCTTCCAGTGTAAACCTTCCTAATGTTTTGTTGTCGATAGCCATCTCTCTTTCACCCTGGACAACGTGGATCTCGACAGATGTTTGGTTGTCTGCCGCTGTCGAGAAAACCTGTGTTTTGGAAGCAGGAATAGTAGTATTTTTGTCTATTATTCTTGTCGCAACACCTCCTAGCGTCTCAATTCCAAGAGATAGAGGAATGACATCGAGAAGAAGTACATCTTTCACGTCACCCTGCATAATGCCGGCTTGAATGGCCGCACCAACCGCGACCACCTCATCTGGATTTATACTTCTGTTTGGTTCCTTGTTAAACAACTTTCTGACGGCATCTACAATAGCTGGCATTCTTGTCTGGCCTCCAACTAAAATTATTTCGTTTATTTCCGAAAGTTTTAAGCCTGATGCATCAACAGCTCTTTTTGTTATTTCTATCGAGCGATCGATATACTCGGCTGCCAAATCCTCCAAGGTGGCACGCGTCATCTTCATCAAAAGATGTTTCGGGCCAGCTGCGTCAGATGTAATGAACGGGATATTTATGTCCACTTCCTTTACGGTCGAAAGTTCATGCTTCGCCTTTTCGGCAGCTTCTTTCAACCTCTGTATGGCCAATGGGTCACCAGAAATTTCTATACCAGATTCTTTCTTAAATTCACTGACAATCCATTTAATTATTTTTTGATCGATGTCTTCTCCTCCCATGTGGCTATCTCCATCTGTAGACTTGACCTCTATGACCTCACTTCCGACATCAAGGACAGAAACGTCAAAGGTGCCGCCACCAAAATCATAGACAACAATTCTTTCGTCTTTTTTCTTATTAAACCCGTAGGCAAGAGCCGCCGCTGTTGGTTCATTTAAAATTCTTTTTACTTTAAACCCAGCAATTTCACCTGCATCTTTAGTGGCCTTTCTTTGGGCATCGTTAAAATAAGCCGGCACAGTGATAACTGCTTCTGTTATAGTTTCACCAAGTCTTGCCTCTGTATCTGCCTTTAATTTTTGTAAAACCATTGCTGACACCTCTTCAGGGGTATACAAATGATCATTAAGACGAACTTTTGTTAAACCGTTTTCTGCCTTTTCTATACTGTAAGGCACGGCAGCGCGGTCTCGTTCTACCTCTTTGTCGTCATAACGATGCCCCATGAGTCTTTTGATGCCATAAATCGTATTCTTCGGATTTGTCACACTCTGTCTCTTAGCCAAAAGACCAACCATCCTTTCCCCGGCCTTGGAAATTGCAACGACAGATGGAGTGGTTCTATTGCCTTCGCTATTTTCTATTATCTTTGGTTCACCACCCTCGACTATCGCCATAGCAGAGTATGTGGTACCTAAATCTATTCCCAAAATTTTTGCCATAATAGTTTTTCTGTTAAGCTGCTAATTTTTTATTAATATCTTCATTGTTTTCAGAGTAACTACCAACTATAACTTTCGCCGGGCGCAGAACTCTGCCTTTGAGTTTATAACCTTTTTGGAAAACACTTGTCACTTTTTCATCCTCTTCTAGCGTGTCAACAGGCTTGATTCCTATGGGCTGGTGCTCTGCCGGATTAAGTTTTTCTCCAATAGCAGTTATTTCTTCTAGGCCATTGGTGGTAAGGGCAGCTATTAGTTTAGAGTGCAATCCCTCAACTCCTGTTCGCCAATTTTTGTCTACTTTTTCCCAAGATTCCTTATTGGCAAAGGCTATGTCAAAGGCATCTAGGGCTGAAAGGATATCTGAAACAATCGAGGCGTTAGCAAACTTCGTTAGATCCTCTTTCTCCCTTTCCGAAGATCGTTTGTAGTTTATAAAATCCGCCTTTGCCCTTTGCCAACCATCAAGATACTCTTTTTTCTCAGCAGAACACGAGGCTAATTCCTCCTTTAGCTTCTTCACCTTCTGCCGAAGCTTTTGCGTGGCAGCAGGCGAATCATCGTCAAGCGCATTGTCATCGTCGCCATCTATTTCAGAGAACACAACGTCGTCCTGCTCGTTTTCTATTTTTTTGTCGTCTGGTTGGCCAGCCATGTCGTTAAATATTTTAGATAAAATGCATAAGCCAGTCAAGGCTTAAAATAACTCACAAAAAACCTTATTTTTTCAATCTTTTTTCTGCCATATCCTCAAGATCGTCATCATCATCGAAAGCGGCGGTTTTCTCTTCATCGTCGACGCTTTTGGGCACAGCCTCTTTTATTAAAACTTTTTGGGTACGTCCACCAAAACCCGAAAGAAGCGGTTTTGATTTTTGGGAGTTATCGATCTTTTCTTTCCACTTATCTAATTCTCTTGCTACTACTGCTTCAATAGACCCATCTTCCAAGTCCGCCTTTGCCTGGGCAAGGCCAACCTTTGTCCTGGCTAAAGCTCTAGCTTGCCGTGCTTGTTCAGAATTATTTTCATGACCAAAAACAGCATCAACCTCCGCAATTGCCTTCGCTATTAATTTGTCGTATTCTTCTTTTCTGCGTAGAGCCAAAGCCTTTTTCCTCTCTTTTTCCTCTCGAAAAGATGCGTCCGTGCTTGCTTCCGCCACCGGATTTTTCACCAGACTTTTTGAGTCCGCCCTTTTTTTCTCCTTCGAAAATTTTAGGGGATTTATAGAGAGTTTTCTGTCACCGGATCCTTCCATGATAGATATAAACTACCACAAAAACCGCCCTTATCCAAGTTTAAAGAATGATAGTATTTTAACCCAGTAATTGACCGCCCCCGATAACCCAAGCATAATAAGAAAGGAGGTGAGATATCTTTGATAAAATCAGAAAAAGAGCGAACAGTTCTGTTTTCTCTTATTTTAAATCCTAGCACAAGAACGTACTTTCTAGATTTTCGCAAAAAGCTTTTTATTAAACCAGAAATGCTCCAGCTAGAAAGCTGTTATGTTCCTCAATCGGCAGTAGTTCATTTCGCCGACGGTAAATCTATGAGGCTATCATTGTTCCTGACTGGAGCAGAAAATAGTTTGGGCCACGGTGCAATTGTGTGTTTTTCTGGATGTCCTTACATCGCTCTAGTTTTTAAGAGTGAATTTCTACTTTAAGAAGCGGGAAACCGCTTCTCTTTACTTTAACGCACATGAAATTAAGCGGCCTTTTCCACAAAAAAGGTTTTATTTGGAGAATGGTGGCCGGCAACTATTCGAATTGCTTCGACCTTAATTCTAAAATGTTTTGCCAAAAGTTTTTTTGCACCTTCATTTGCCAACCCCTTTTCTGCTTTGGCCCTGACAAACAATCTTAGTCTACCACCCACCTCATCCAAAACTTCGTCTTTTTTTGAATCAGCAAAAACCTTAACCTTGATATGCATTTTTTTATCCAAATTCTTTAGCTAGCCACTCTTTATCTTGTCTTACCAAAAGTTCAGATCTGTTTTCTGGATACTTCATTATTTCTAAAACGGCCCTCTCCATCCTCATTGACTGAGACCCTTTAACTAAAACCGTGTCACCAGCCGTTAACTCCGCCCTTAACCACTTACCCGCAGATACAGAATCATCAAAATGTTTTATTTTTTTCTGATCCATACCCGCGTCTGCCGCCCCGTCTAGTATATTTAAAGAACGGTGACCAACACCCAATACCATTTCACATGTTCCAGCTGCTTCTGCCCCAATTTTTCTGTGAGCCTCAGCTGTGTATTTACCAAGCTCCAACATGTCGCCAAGAACACAAATTTTTCGGCCAGAACTTTTTAGCTCACCCATAAAATCCAAGGCGGCCTTGGCCGCAGCCGGAGAAGAATTAAAAGTGTCATCAAAAATAGTTGATCCGTTAGCCCCTTCTATTAATTTCAGCCTCCCCCTAGGACTATCGTATTCTGATAGGTCGCTAGCTATTTCTACTAAATTTAAACCGAGAGCCAAACCAACCCCAACGGCCGCTGTCACAGGATAAAGATTCTGCTTGCCAAACATCCCACGTATCCTCACAGGAACATTGTTGCCCATGTAATCAATCTTAAAGGCTATGCCAATTGGCTGGTCCTTACTGTCATAGGTCGTGTGGTAGTTTGATGCTTGTACGTCTAGCCCTTCGCTCATACCAAAAGACACATCGTGCTGACCCAAAAGAAGATCTTTGGCCTTCATGGCATTGGCATCGTCCCCGTTAACAATCAAAACGCCGTCCTTTTTTAGCGCCCTAACTAAATAAAACTTTTCTTTTATAAGCTCGTCTACCGAAGAAAAGAATTCTATGTGAACAGGGGTGTCCCCTATTTTGTTAACTACAACGATATCGGGAGAAAGCCATTTTGTAATTCTCTTTATGTCTCCTGGTTTATCAGTGCCTATCTCTAAAATCAAATAATCCGGATAGTGGTTAGGAAAAACAACAAGAAGTAACCCCTCCAAAATATTTTTCAGCCACATGATCGGATTTAGCCATGCATTTTTGCAGCCCAAGACTGTTAGTGGAACACCGATCTCACTGTTGAAACTTTTGTCGCTTTTTCTAAGAAAAAAGTGCTTGTTCAAAACTGCCGCTATTGCATCTTTTGTAGTGGTTTTTCCTACATTGCCAGTTACTGCAATTATTTTAGGTTTATATTTTTTTAAGACAACAAGAGATTCCCATTCGAGAATTCTAACTACTGTTTCTTTTAGGAACGCTTTCATTTCGATAATTTTAACATGTTATTTTTCCCCGCATACCGATCTGGAGGGATGTCGTAATATCCTATCAAAAACTTAGCTATTTCGGAAAATGGCACGGCAAGCGTTTGATTAGCATATTTTATACCTTTAGGATTATTTATGTACAAAAATACCAAAAACCTTGGATTATAGGCCGGGAAATAACCAAAAAATGAATGTAAGGTTCTATCGTCATAGTATCCTCCTCCCGGTTTTGGAATCTGCGCTGTTCCTGTTTTTGCGGCGATACTATAACCATCAAGCTTAAGTGTCCCTCCAAGAAGAGCCTCATCGTAGGCCCTCACCAACATTCGACTGACTTCCTGCGCCGTCTCCTTTTTGATAGCACGACCTTGTACTAGCGGTTCAATAGTTTTTACCACGCCACTGTCATAACGAATACTATCGGTTACGCTAGGACGAATTAAATATCCGCCATTAGCGATTGCCCCTAAAGCCCTAATTATTTCCATGGGGCTCAAGGCTATCCCTTGACCGAACGCGGCTGTGGCTTGGTCAACATCATACTTACTATCAAGGTTGTCGATTAAACCTGACACCTCGTTTGGTAAATCTATCTCTGTCTTTTCGCCAAGTCCAAAAGCCTTGAAATAGCTTGAAAACATTTCACGGCCAAGAGACTGTTCAATGAAAACCGCTCCGGTGTTCAAAGAATCGTCGATGACTTTTTGCATATCTACCTTTCCTCTCCCTTTTCCATCAAAGTTTGAAATTTTCTTCTTGCTTACATAAACGTAACCGTTATCCATGTATGT
>JBAZWX010000052.1:0-682 GCA_041660145.1 Minisyncoccota bacterium
GGAGATATTGTGTAAACCTTTGGAGACTCACCTGGCAAGAGCATCAGTTCAATTGGGCTGCCCCATCGATCATCGCGATGAAACAAGCACTAAGTCTTCCAATCGGAATTGAAGTATCAGACGATCCGATACCCGTTCAAAAAGATGAGCCTCTTGTTCTTGAGTTCCGCCATGTCGATTATGTCTATCCGAGAGACCAGCGTTGCAAAAACTCTGGTAAAGAGATGGAAGTATTGCGCGACATCAACTTCACAGTAAACCCAGGTGATAAGGTAGCTCTTCTTGGCCCAAGCGGTGCAGGTAAAACAACCATTATGCGGCTTGGACTTAGGTTTATGGACCCGATCAAAATGAGTGATCCCATGAGTCCAGATTCTGGTGACATCTATCTAAACGGCCGGCGGCTTGCAGAGTACGATCTCACATCTTGGCTTAGAGACACCTGCGGTTATATTCCCCAAGTTCCTCAAATTCTTGACGGAACAATTGCCTACAACCTTCTGTATAGTTTTTCAAGGGAGATAGCAGAAAATTTTCCCGAAGAAGAAATTTGGCGTTACATGAGACTTCTCAAAATCGATTTTGGCGAGAGACTTACCGACGGAATTTACACAGTTGTCGGTACACGTGGCATTAGACTGTCTGGTGGACAGTGCCAAAGAGTTGCAATTGGTGCGGCCGT
>JBAZWX010000052.1:692-6094 GCA_041660145.1 Minisyncoccota bacterium
CGTTATCAAAAAGCCAAGAATTTTGTTCATTGATGAAGCCACGAGTTCTCTTGACCCTTCTACCGAAAAGGGAGTTCAAAGAGGTCTGCAAATTGCGTTGGGTGGAAATCTGAGCGCCATAATTGTTACCCACCGCCTTCCCACAGTGAGACATCTTTGCAATAAGTTCTTGATGCTAGACAAAGCTCCTGACGGACACGGTTGCACCATTATCGCCGAAGCTTCAAGTTTTGAAGAGTTGGCCGAAAAGTGCCCAGAATTCAGAGTCCTTGCCGCTGATCAAGATATTGTTCTTTAGAAAAGTAAAAGCCCCGCTCAAACTACCACCTGGTAGCATGAGCGGGGCATTATTGTTTCAAAACGACAAATCAAAGACCTGCAGCTAAATTTGTTTTGGATCCTGCAATGTCTCTCGTTTTATGTTGACCCTTACCCTCGCAAGTGTGAAGAATACGTTTGGCGCTTTTCTCTTGGCCTGTATTTTCATCGTACTCAATGACCCACGTAACAAGATGCACCGGTGGTCCATTCCACAAATAATGAACATACTCCAAAAATCCGTTTTCTGCTTGAGGATCTAGTTCGAAGTGATTATATTCATGCAGAAGACAAAGCTCGCCTCTGTGTTCATAATTTCCAGTCACAACTTTAATCGTCGGACAACCGAGAATAGACGCGTCTCTAACTAGCCTCTGTCTAATTTCCGACGGAGGGGGCATAGACACAACTCGTTTTCGTTCTCCAGTGGCCTTGTCTATCTGTTCGGTTTCTCGCCAAAAACATATTTTGTGACGAGCGATAAATTCATCAGTAAAAAACTCTCTCATGGCCATGACATCATTGTAGGAACGGCTAACCTCGAAAATTTTCTTTCTTCCCATGCTGAGTCCAGAATCCCAGACCAATTTTTTGCGAATACTGGCACGATCATATTCCGGACCAAACGTTCCCCTATTCCATCTATCTTCTATCTCGTCGTACAAACTGAGACCAAAATAGTAGTGGTTAAAAGATTTCGGATTTGGCCTAACAACACCTGAATGAAATTTGATAAACGTCTGGTGTTCTTCATCGGTCAACAATTTTTCCTGGAACAATCGACGCATAATTTTTCTGTGCCAATAGGTCGCCCAACCTTCGTTCAACATAGCAAGCCTAGCCACCTGCATCATCTGGTATCTAGACTGTTGTCTAATTGTGTCCAATACATCAACTGCGTAAGGAAGCCTAGAAAACCGACCCCTCTTTGCAAGGAAACGAATCAGATCGTATTCCGGAATAAGTGGATCAGCTTCTTTTATTCTATCAATCTGACGATTTATAAACGCTACTTTATCAGCAGCTTCGGGATCTGATTCAAGGGTTTTACCACGCCCCACTACCTCACTCTGAATTCCAGCTATCTCTTTTTCCTTTGCAATGACACGTCCAGCTCGGATGCTTTCTATTTGAGAATCCGTTATCTCTCCTGCAAATGGATCCGGATCGTGAAATTTCGCAACAACAAGTCCAGCTTCAATTAGGCCCTCAACGGCGTTGACTCCATATTTTCTCTGATATTCAGCAAAGCGAATTCTCGCAGCAGAAGCCGCTTCCAAAATATCTCCGACAGAATTTTTGTTTGCCAAACAGAACCTATTACTGAGGAAGAAGTCGACATGTCCAAAAACATGCGCCATCGTAAGAACTTTCAAGGCAAATGGATTACTTTCGACAATATATGCGACCGGCTCTCCTGAAAAATTCCAGACAACTTCATAGGGTATACCCTCTCCGCTGTGACGAAAAAGCATCTTCATTCTTTCATACTCTTTTCCCCATACCCAGACAGAATAATTATTTGGGATTCCGTTAGACGCGACATCAGCCATAATACGTTCAGGACTGACGACAAGAAATTTTACGTTGGCAGGAATATTCAATCCCTCTTCCAGACAATACTCTCTTATGCGAACTTCGATTTTTTCCAACCTAGCAATTTCTCGAGAGAGGAATCTGTCCATGTCTACTTCCTCCCCTTTCTCTTGCCCATAATTAGAGAGACGGCCGTTCGCACTTGATTTTTTTGGCTAAATCGCAAACCTATAAAAGGAAATTGTTTCGAGTCTATGGCATCAGCAACCTCAACCCCTTCTATGGTCTCTGGCGCTATGTCGAAACTTTTTGCATACTCGTCAAAAAGTGGGTCCGCCTGAGTTTGCTTACCATCGAGAACTTCGCAATAGACATAGAGGTTGATCCCTTCAGCAAACAACAACCTGGTTTCGACTAGAGTTTCTGGAGTCTTTTGATCTTCTCCATCAGTGTAATAGAAAACAAAGACGTTATAGTTCTTTGTATTATACTTTTGGCGTATCAGATTTTTTGCCAGTCTGATGGCCGTATACGAGTGAGTGCTACCGCTAGTTGTTGTACTGAAGAAAGTCTTTTCGTCGGTAATTTTTGCCTCCGTATCATGCATGATGAAGATAATTGTCACCTTTTTATAGTTTCTCTCAAGCGCAATCTTTACAAAACAAGAGATCGCTCTGGCCATATATTTCTTTTTTTCGTTCATTGACCCAGAAATATCCATGAGAAAAAATGCAACCGCGCTGGTTGCCCTAATCGCGTCAGTCTTTAGGCGGTGATAGCGAAGATCCTCATTATAGATGATGGGAAACGGCACTATTCGCTTGTGTGAGTGAGTGAAAGACGGATCAGCTAAAAGTTCAAGGGCTTTTTCAACTTTTCCCCCGACCTGTCTAAGAGCAGCAAAACAGGTAACACGGTCCTTGCCACTCTTTTGTTGCAATATTTTAAGAAAAGCAAAAAATCTTTTTATGCCTTCTCTCGCAGTATGGGAACGACTCAGAAGAACCTGTGGTCCCTGATCTGTTATACCCTTGATTCTAATCTCTGTCTTAATTACAACCCCATCTTTGCCTGGTTTATCTTTAATATTCGGCAACTCTAGGTCTTCAAAGATAAGATCTATAAGTTCATCCCGGGTAAATTCCACTTCTATCTCATGTCGGCCAGGTGTATCATCTTTCTTGCCTGGTTTTTGATCAGCCGGTTTGGGTTCACCCGCGCTCGATTTACCACCTTCGACATCTTGTCCAACGCCAGAACCACCACCACCCTTACGGGAACCGGGGCGTAAATCAGGCAATTCAATAGACCTCAGTTTAATTAGGATTTTTTTCTTTCCATCTCCGCTTAGAATTTCTACACCTCTTTCAGACAAAACTCTGGGCAATTGCCTTTTTATATCATCATTCAATTTTTCCCGGTGACGATTGGCGTCTGATTCAACTTCTGGAGACTTTCTCCTGACACTTATGCTTACAGACATATAATTTCCTCCTTCCCTTTTTGCCGCACAGAAAAGAAAACGGCGGGTTGCCCCGCCTTTTGATCAAACAACAGATCAACTGTCCGCTGAGGACTTTTTAATGCTTTCCCTAAAACACCTAAATGCTTCCTTCATACAGATGTCGCAATATCCCATGTTTCTCATTTCGACAATCAACCTCTCAAACGCTTCTTTGGCCTTTGGGTCAGCCAACTGTACCGGATCAAGCATGGACCCAACAAGACTATAGTTACATTCGAAAACATAACTATCTGCAGCCTCCTTAAGAGGCCCGTATGTGTCGTATCCAAAAATTTCTCCTGAAGCAACTCGACCATCGCGCAACGAAAGCAGTTCCCTTCTTGCCGCCCCAACATCTCCAGACCACCCCATATGTTTCTCTATTCTGGACATGAATTTCTCGTTATAAGAAGGCGGGTCGTCGGAAAGACTCGGAACACCCTGATCGTCAACGGTGACGCTCTCGATAACAGCATTGCGAGCTTCTCTCCACGCAAGAAGATTTGAAAGATAGTTATTTGCTTCGGCTCTTCCGAGATCAGAAAATGCTCTAACAAAAGCTGTGGTTATGTTTTCAATAACTCTGCCATGCTGAATAGCCAAAACGGATTCGTTCCCACCAACCAAAATTTCCCTGTAATGATCGATCTCTTCTGACGTCAAACCCATACGCAAAGTCAACTCTGCAGAAATAGCTTCTATCGTATTCACTGGTGTTACACAACCATCGGGTCCAACATAAGCAGCTTCCAACGCCAACGCGCACTGGATATCGCTTGGGTTAATACCGAACATGCCCTCTCTCCTAGACACATCACTATCCTGGCCACCTTCCATAATTTTGTCAGCAACATTAACAACCTTGTCTGTTGGTGCTCTTTGATAAACAAGGCCTGGACTGTCATACATAAGGGCCTTGCGAACAGGAGAAAATTCACTGTCAGGTCTCAGCCGAGACGCAACTGAAAAAGCGGCCGCACACCAAATTGATTGCTCACAAAAATGGGGACGTCTAATGCCATCGTCTGCCCCAATTTTCAAAAGCTTTTTGATGATTTTGATCTCATTTCTGATCTGCAGAGGATAAGGAAATTCGATGACAAAAATTCTTCTGTGCAAACCTTCGTTGGCCTCATTTTCGGCAAACCACTTGAAACCATGAAGATTGCAATGTCCTACCGTGAAAGTATCTATCCCAAGTTGAGGCATTCCCGAACCAGCCACGAAGATTTCTCTTTCCTGACAAAGGTCAAAGAGGGGCCACAATTGGGAAACATCTATTCCTTCCTTGAGATCCTCGCGAAATTCTAGAAAACCACGATTGGCTCTTTCAATGGCTCCAGCACGCAAATCGTAGGCCATTGGGTCTTGATGCCCGCGAGTAGGATCGGCCGTAACGGCAATATTTTCCTTTCCAACCAAAGCGGCGATATCTGAAGACTTTGCGTCAGTCGGTTCATGAGAACCAATACCAATTCCTCCTTGTTTAGAAAAATTAAACGATTCGACAGGAACATCCCACCAGCGTACAACTCCGTCTTCGTCGACGAAATTACTAAGAAGGTTGTGTCTACAAATTGGACAGAGGTCTCCAACAATCTGGATACCATGCTCTTTCATAAGCCTCTCTTGAAGATAGCGAGGCAAAAGATGAAGCGGCTCTTCCTGATATGGGCAACCCTTGATTCTGAAAATCTTTCGAAGAGATCGCTGCCACAATGCCCGGACAAGAATGCTAACGAAAGTGGATTTACCGGACCCCGGAGGACCTACGATATTTTTCAACATCTGGTCAACCGAATATCCAAGCGGAGAACACGCGAGCACGCACATTATGCGATGGATAGGAGCGTCAACACCGTAGAGTTCGGAAAAAATTACCGGCCTCCTGGTTATACGACGACCACGCCAATCGATCCACTGTTCATCTTCAGGAATGTCTTCCATACCAGCCGCCAAAATAATCTCCAGAAACCTCTGTACAGAAAGCTGCGCAATGGCAGGATCTTTCAAGAACATTTCGAAATAATCAGAAAATTTAACC
>JBAZWX010000053.1:0-6030 GCA_041660145.1 Minisyncoccota bacterium
CTGGGTTGGATAACGCCGTTAGTTTCTCTTATTGGTTTGACTTTGGGCGCGAATCTGATTTTTCCAAACACACTACCTTTAAAACAGGTCAGGGCCAGGTTTCTTATGTAGAGGCTACGGTAACGGATCTTTCTCCGAGTGTGCGTTATAACTTCAGGTTAAAATTTAATTACATAGACAGAATTGGTATGGAACATGCCCTGGACGGTGGAATTCTGTATTTTAATACCGCCGCCCAATAGGGCCTTTAGTTTCTGGTCCTTTCTGGTATTGCAAGTCTTGCATTATTTGGAAATCTGTGTATACTATATGGCATGGTAGTAAGAATGCGAAGCACAAGGAGCCACACGGGAAACCGTAGATCTCATCATGCACTTTCAGTGAATGGAATTTCAAAGTGTGTGAACTGTGGCGCTGCTCAAATGGCTCACAGAGCTTGTTCTGGGTGTGGAACTTATAATAAAAGAGATATTCTTGGTTTAGGCAAAAAGGCCGCGAAAAAAGCGAAGGCACAGAAAAGTAAAGAACAAAAAAAATAGGGAAAAGAAACGCGGAGTGAAAAAGTAACTTGAAATCTCACAAATAAAAATATGGCAAACAGACACTTATCAAGAAGTATTGCTCTGCAGACTCTATTTGAGTGGGATTTCAATAATTGTGACAATTCAAAAATTGCAGATATCCTGAAAAGGGATATCGATGAATTCGGTCCAGGAATGACCGATTTTTCTTTTGTCGAAAAATTGGTTGAGGGGGTAGTTAATAAAAAAAGTCACCTGGACGAGATCATACAAAAGGCGGCCCCTGAGTGGCCAGTTGACAGAGTGGCTGTCGTCGACAGAAACGTCTTGAGGGTTGGTCTTTACGAGCTTCTATACGCCGATAGGGCAGAGGTACCTGCAAAAGTGGCAATTAATGAGGCGATCGAACTAGCTAAGACTTTCGGAGGAGAAAACAGCGGCAAATTTATAAATGGTGTTTTGGGAACTGTATATAAAGAACTTGGCGGAGGAACTGAAGAAGAGGAGCTTGAAGCCGCAAACAGAAAAGCTTCTTCAAAAACAGGGGAGAAGGTTATCCTAGAGCAATTAGGCGGTGCTGTTATTTGTGCTCGTGAAGGTTCAGAAATTTATCTGGCTATGGTCCATGATGTTTTTGGATATTGGACTTTGTCTAAAGGAAGAATCAAAGAGGGCGAACAGGTTCCTTCTGGTACGGCAATAAAAATAAAAGAGGAGATAGGTTTGGATGTTAAGATCGAAGACGAGCTTGGCTCGAACGAATATACAACCACTGATCCGGAAAGAGGAAGGGTAAAAAAACATGTAACTTATTTCTTGGCAGAGGCAGCGAGAAACGATCTGAAACTGAAGGAAACAGGAGGTTTAGATGAGGCAAAATGGTTTAGTGCTGTTGATGTTTTAGGTCTTAAATTATATGACGATATCCTTCCTATAATAACAAAGGCCATAACCATATTAGCTGAAAGAAAACAATAAAAAGATGGATAAAGAAAAAATAGCTGCGCTGGAAAAAATTCTCGACGTCGTTTTCAAAGACAAAAATAAATTAGTCGAAGCCTTTGTCCACCGGTCTTACATAAATGAAGACAAGTCACCGACCCTTACACACCACAACGAACGTCTTGAGTTTTTAGGGGACGCGGTTTTGGAACTTGTGACGACTGAATTTTTATACGCAAAGTATCCCAATAAACCAGAAGGGGAGTTAACCGCTTTTAGATCGGCCTTGGTGAACACAGATGCCATTTCCGCTGTATCTTCCGAGCTCCACTTTGGGGACTTTCTTCTTATGTCAAAAGGGGAAGCAAAAGATACCGGCAAAGCACGTCACTACATACTGGCAAATAATTTTGAAGCAGTTGTCGGAGCCATACACCTTGATCAAGGATACGAAGCTGCCAGGCGTTTTATAGAAAAAAATCTTTTGATAAAAGCTGAAAATATAATAAAAAGTGGAGCGTGGAAGGACGCTAAAAGTTTGATGCAAGAAAAGGCTCAAGAGGTACTAAAGGTGACACCTCGCTATGAGGTTTTGCACGAAGCTGGTCCCGATCACGATAAAATTTTTACAGTTGGTCTTTTTTTGGGGCAAGAGTTAGTGTCTGAGGGAACTGGTAAATCTAAACAAGAGGCAGAGCAGACCGCAGCCAAGAAAGAGTTGGATAGAAGGGGTTGGTAAAGGCTAAAATGAATTTTAAATATTTTAAGATCGTACTCGTATTTATTCCGGTCTTATTGGCGGGTCTTTTTTTGTTTATAAACAAGGATAGTCGTCTGAGTTATATAAAAGATATCTCGATTGACCTTAACCAACAAATAGGGCCACTTAGCGTTAATCCTAGAGAACCTGCAATTAAAAACGATTTTCAGGCAGAAAATAATTTGTTTAAGATTGATACCGTAAGAGTTGTCGTAAAAAGAGATAAACAAAAGGACCCTTCTCATGCAAGCTTGTATGTTATTGTGGCAAATCCTCCAAGTGTGAAAAATAGTGACGGGCTATGGAGTACGAACCTTTCTTTGTCCTTATCTACAATTGGACAAGATGGTAAGACTGTAAAAACTTTGTCTGGTGAAAATATCCAAAATTTTAATTCGAACACAACGTATTTACCGTCGCTTGTGTCTTTTGTGGTAGAAAGAGATATAGATAAGCAATTTTTTTGGCCTATTTCGGTTAAGGCTATCGTATCAGATAAAAATGGCACCAATGCCAACCTAGAAGTTGTTTTACCGTTACCTCAATAGTTTTTAAGGTCTTGCATTCGGAACAAACAAAGCCCACGCCAAGAGTTGGCGTGGTTAGATGCGCGCGAGGCAAGGGATTAATCTCATTTTGAATCAAGGATTTTCTTGTGTCCGTGAAGAAGGTGATCAAGCCGTTGTGTTTCTTCTTCTGTGATCATGCGAAGAGCTCGCTTGAGCCTTAGGTTTATAACTTCACTTTCAGTTTCCCTATAAAATTTATTTGAGACACGTGGGCCAGAAGAATCGATGTTTACGTTGGTCTTATAATCTTGATGATTCTGAATGGCGATCGTATCTGATGCAGTAGACGCCTTTCTTTTTGAATTGTCGGAAGTATCATAGGAATCATCGTCCATAATTTTGGCGATCCAAGCCCTAGTGATACGACTTCCGGGGCATGTTCTGCCATTGCCGTTTAGTTCTCGATGAAATTTAAACTTCAAAAAACGATGTTCTTTCAACCAACGCTTCATTGCCTCAATTTGTGGTTTGGTTGGCATGTCAATATTAAAATCTCCGGCCATGCAGAAAGATATGGTATCTAGATTGTGGAACAGTTGAGCTGCGGTCTCCTCTCCGTCACGTCTTGTGCGGGTGACGGTTCCGTCAACATCGCAGAAATCGTTATAACCGACATACCAGCCAAGAGATGATTGCATGCCGAACCGTTCCTTGTGGTATTCGTTTACAGAATTTAGCTGGCGGCTGTTAGTCGAAAATTGCACTTGAGTGTGATGCAGCGCGGCATAAACGATGTGCTTGGGGTAATTGGGAGGATATGCAGGTTTTGCAAGACTAGTATGAATAGAAAAAAACAAAAAAAGAAAAAATGGGACAAGCCTAATTGTTTTGTCCATGGTGCGCCTCCGTGTTCGTCCTGTTTTCAAGGAGCTTGCAGTATTTCTGGCTCCTTACTTCATAATATTCCTGCTATAAACAGCGTCAATCTCTTCTATCAACTATAACTGTGATATGATGCATGAAGGTTATATTTTCCTAAACTTTTTATTAAAAATGAAAATTTTATTAAAATTATCAGGAGAGGGGATGGGTACGAAAAATGGCCCAGTATTTGATCTTTCTGCTATCGAGCCAGTTATTGAACAGGTGAAAATATTAAAAGAAAAGGGTCATGATATATTTATTGTTTCTGGGGGCGGAAACATCTTTAGGGGCAGGAGCATAACGTCTATTGTTCCCATTAAAAAAGATACAGGGGATTATTTGGGATTGTTGGCAACTATACAAAATGGTTTAGTTTTGAAGGACCTTTTATCAAACATAGGGGTGGATGCTGTTCTCTTATCAGCCCTGGACGTTCCTTTAATTTGCCAAACTTTTTCTTCAGAATTGGCCAAAAAGGAATCTGCTGCTGGCAGGATCCCTATTTTTGTCGGGGGACTGGCAAAATTTGGTCTCACAACCGATACGACGACAGTACAAAGAGCCATTGAGGTAGGCGCAGATATTGTGGTAATGGCCAAAAATGGAGTTGCCGGCCTTTACTCAGACGATCCAAGGAAAAATCCTCAAGCCACTTTTATAAAAGAGACGACCTGTACTTTTATACTAGACAAAAAATTAACACCCGTTGATTTTACCGCTCTTGAAATAGCAAGAGATAATAAAATAAAAATTAAACTGGTTGGATTAGACAAAATTTCAGAGTCGCTTGATCCAGATGTGGGTACTACAGTTTTGCCAGCGTAATTTTTGTTTGACACTAATTAAAACTCGTATAACATGATGTCAGGAGAAAAACGACAATGATCTCTGACAAAGAAGGACAAGGACAAAACATGGGAAGACCGGAACTCATAATTGGAATAACGGGAACGAATGGTTCAGGCAAAGATACCGTCGCCGGTATTTTGATTAACGAAAAAGGATTCGAAAAGAACCTTTCTCTTTCCGGCCCGATCCGTGAGGAAGTTGCCCGGCGTGGTTTGGATAAGGGAGTAACCGATTTGCGTCCAATTTTGCGGAAGGTGGGAGATGAAATGCGCAAACGGTTTGGTCCAGGTTATTGGGCAGCTGTTTTGGCCAGAAATTTGACTGGTAGAAGGATCATTATTTCGGGAATACGAAATCCAGCAGAAATAGACGAAATACAAAAATCTGGCGTTCCTTTTTTTCTGGTATCAGTCGATGGCTTAGTGGAAGAAAGATACAAAAGAGCCCAAGTCGGGCGAGGTCGTTCTTATGGAGAGGAAAATATCTCGCTTGAAGCATTCAAACGGATTGATGATGCTCAAATATATGGGGGAGAGACTGAACAAGAGCGTGCGCATAGAGATCCATTTGTTATGTATACGGCCGGATGCATGGACCGAGCAGACTTCAAAATTTATAATGATGGAACCCTTGAAGATCTTCGCGCGAAAGTCGATGAGATGTTAAAAGTTGCGAGATCAAAGTTTCCAATTTGAGTCCAACGGTTTTAGAGGGGAGAGCGAAACTCTCCCTGCTTTCTTTAATATATAATGTCGCACAATATATCTTTCACGACATTAAACACAATGCGTTACGACAGTGTAAGACGTTGCCGCCATGTGAGGTTTTTGCGTCCGGGTCCACATAACGATGGTTTGGGACTTGAATCATAAACCTCTATCACAAACGAAGAAATACCTTGCCTATGCCCTTTCTTTCTGAGTGCCAAACTTCTTATAGTTAACCTTGGATCTTTGAGCCGATGTTTGGTATTGTCTTGGCATCTTCGTTTGTCCTAGGGCCATTTTGGGCCAAGTATTTGGTAATTAAGGCCCTAGCCCACTCTTCGAATGAATGGGGGTACCTTTTACCAGGATGATTATATGTATAGAGCCTAGATACCGATTCAAAAACAACAAGCACATTTTTTCCTGATGGTAATTGTCCTGATTCGAGACTTTGTTTAACTTGTTCGTAAAGATTTTTTATGTCGGGAAAAAGTTTTGCTTTTTCCAGAAAATAAACATCGTCAAACTCTGTGCCCGTGGATGGGTAAAGTTTTTGAAGATATGTCTCTAGAAGTTTTTTCTTTAGACCATCTTTATCTCCGGAAAAAGATATACCATACTTATCCGAACAGTATTTGTCAAGTGCGTCTGTAAGTAGCCTATTTTGCCAACCAGGGATTTTTATGTCTAACTCGTATCTATCATGCAGGGCTCTTTTTACTTCCTCTGGAAATTCTTCCATGTGCCCCAGAAATTCTATTTGGTATAGATCGTGAATTGATGGCCACCCGCCTTTCAGATATTCCCTTTTTGTTTGA
>JBAZWX010000054.1:0-5961 GCA_041660145.1 Minisyncoccota bacterium
TGTCGGAAATTAATAGAACGGCGGAGTCAACGTTTGGAATAGGGGTGAAGTTTCCCCTTCTTATTGTTTCGATATACTTTGGTTGTCCAAATGCCTTAACACTCAGGGAAAGAAGGCTTTCTTTGCCGTCTTTTGCCACTATTCTTTCGGCGACCTCTTTTTGAACAGTCAAGACTATCATTTTCGGACGTGGGTGATTTTCAAGAAGCCGTCTTACTATTTGGCCAGTTATGTAGTAGGGAATGTTTGCCACAACCTTAAATTCTCCTTCTTTTAGGCCATTTTTATCTAAATCAACTTCCAAAAAGTCTCCGTGGACTATTTCCAGTTTTTTATTGAGGACCTCTCTCTCGAACTTTTCTTTAAGAATTGGTATGAGTCGGTCGTCTTTTTCAATGGTGACCACTTTCCTTGCCCTTTCCAAGATCATTGAGGTCATGGTTCCCGTCCCGGGGCCAATTTCCAAGACAGTATCGGCTGGCGTGATTTCTGCCGGGTTAATTATCTTCTCGATTATCTTTGGAGAGTTTATAAAATTTTGCCCAAGGGATTTTTTATTTTTGAAACTATTTTTTGTTTGCATGCTGTTTGTGTAAAATTTGTTATCGTTTTTATTTTTGGGAGAAGTAATACCATTTTAGGAGACTTCGCAAGCGCGAAGGCGCGAGACTTGAGCGACCCCGTCCGCGGGGTACGCGTGCTCCTAAAATGGTATTGCTTTGATTTATTTACCTTTATACTTTTTTAAACAATCCCATTCTATGTCGTCATCTTCATATTCTATCTCGGAATCACCCCCAGCTTTCTTTTTTGTGAATTTTTTGTCCTGCCAAGTAATTTTTGGCGAAAATTTTTCTCTTAGATCTTTTTCGACTAGTTTGTCATCAATATCTGACAAAAATTCTGATGGAGTATTCATCTGTCTTGACCCAAAAATACTTCTACTTTGAGTATACGACAAAAAAAGTTTTTCTTTTGCGCGCGTCATGGCGACATAAAAAAGTCGCCTCTCTTCTTCTTTGTCATCGTGACCAGAATTTTCCCCTTGGCGTTTGTATGGGAATAGATCTTGTTCCATTCCAACGACAAAAACGTATTCGAATTCTAGTCCCTTGGCAGCGTGAACTGTCATCAATTTTATTCCTTCCCTCTTCTCGTTCAAATTATCTTGATCTGATATCAGGGCGACATCTGTTAAAAATTTATCGAGACCTTCTTTAACTTCAAACTGATCGTAACGAGAACAAATAGTTACCAACTCGCCTAAGTTTTCCAGGCGATTATTTTTTTCGTCATCGTTTTCAAACATTTCGTCAATCCCGGTAACTTTTATAATTTCTTTTATCGCCGCAGATAATTTTTTCGTTGTGACGATATTGTTTATTTGGCTAAGTAAAGCCTTAAACTGGCGTATTTTTTCTTGCATTTTCGGGGGCAAAGAGTCTGTTTGTCCGGAAACAATTTTGTTGAAAGTGACGTCACCTATTCCCCGCGGGGGAACATTTATTATGCTCTCTTGGTTTATAAGATCCTCTGCGTTTATAGATGCTTTCAAAAAAGCCATGACGTCTTTTATCTCCTTTCTTTCATAAAATTTTGTGCCGACGAGTTGGTAAGGGACATCCTGATTTATGCACGCTTCTTCTATCGCGCGTGATTGAAAGTTGGCTCGGTATAACACCGCGATATTTTTGTAGTCAACCCCGAAAGTTTTGAGATATTTTATTGTTCTAATAACCGATGTAGCCTCATGAGATTCGTCGAAGGCTTCGAAAATTCCTATTTTTTCTCCAGTTTTATTTTCCGTGAACAGATTTTTTTCTTTTCTCTCCGTATTTAAAGAGATTACTTGATTCGCTGCCTCGATTATATTTTTTGTCGAGCGATAGTTTTGTTCAAGAAGAATCGTTGTCGCTCCGGGAAAGTTTTTTTCAAAGTTTAATATAATTTTATAGTCGGCGTTTCTCCATCCATATATAGCCTGGTCGACATCGCCAACGACACAAATATTTTTATGGGCGTCTGCCAAGAGTCTCGTTAACTCGTATTGAGCCGTGTTTGTGTCTTGATATTCATCAACATGAATGTGCGTCCAAATATTTTGATAGCACGAAAGAATTTGCGGGAATTTTCTAAAAAGTTCGACTGTCTTTGAAATTAGATCGTCGAAATCGAGCGCTTGTTGTTTGCCTAACTGTTTTTCGTACTCTTTCCAAACATCGTTTGTAATACTTTTGTAAAATCCTTGTTTGTCAGTATCGTTCTGCACATCCAATGGTTTTAATAGCCCACTTTTATTCTTGGAAATGATGGCCTGCATTGTGGGAGGGTTGAAGTTTTTTGGGTCAAGGCCGATTGATTTTAAGGCTTTTTTTATTTGAGCCAGGGATTCATCCTTGTCGAGTATAGTGAAATATCTGCCAACTCCTATATTGTGGCCATGTTGGCGCAAAATGTTGACCCCAAGAGTGTGAAATGTTCCCACCCAGGGGAGTTGTCTGGAGACACTTTCTCCAACGAATTTATCACAAAGAGTTCTTACCCTTTCCCCCATCTCTTTTGCCGCCTTGTTTGTGAATGTAACGGCTAAAATATTTCCCGGATTTACCCCGTTTTTTATTAGATTAACTATCCTGTGGGATATGGTTTTTGTTTTTCCTGCTCCTGCCCCAGCAATTATCAAAAGTGGCCCAGAAGAATGGGTTGCAGCCAATTTTTGTCTGTCATTTAGCCCGGCGAGATGATCCATTGTGGAGAGTATACTATGAACCATCAGTGGTTCATAGTGCCCTGCGTTTATGTGGTGTGTGGTGCACAAATTTTGTCTTACAAAACTCTTCCGGCGACGTCTTTTTAAGGGTACGGACTTTTTTATGCTCAAAAAAGTCCTGAAACACTCGCACCGGCCGTGCTCGTGACCCCCTTAGAAAGACATCGCCTCACGAGTTTTTACCACTAAATTTATATGGAAGTATACTTGGAAGCCGAGCTTCCAAGTATACTTCCAAGAGTAACCAAGTAATGTAACGTCGTCCCCACCGTCTCATTTATTGAGCACACGTACCCCGTGAAAGCGGGGTCGCTCAAGTCTCGCGCCTTCGCGCTGCGAAGTCTCAATAAATGAGACGGTGGGGACGACAGGTTGATGATAATTATATTTTTCCTCTACGTACCTGCTCTCTTATTTTTGCTACGTAGCTGTTGAAAAAGTGAAGATTGTGGAAAGAGATAAGCGACAGTCCGGTCATTTCGTGAGCCTTAACAAGATGTGCTAAATAACTTCGGGTGTAATTTTTGCAGACGTAGCAGTCGCAGTTTTTGTCGAGTGGGTTTTGGTCTTTTATCATTCCCGAACTTTCTATATTAAGTTTCTCCCCTCTTCCGACAAAAGCTGTACCGTGACGTGCATAATGTGTTGGCATTATGCAGTCGAAAGTGTCTATACCGCTTTTTACAATATCGACAATATCTGAGATGGAGGCTATCCCTAGAAGGTGTTTTGGTTTTTGTTCGTCCAGGTGAGGCATAATCCAATCTAAAACTTTAAACATTGTTTTTTTGTCTTTGCCTAAGTCTCCCCCGATGCCAAAACCGTCGAAATCGAGAGAGTTTATCTCTTTTGCAGATTGTTCTCTAAGATCTTTGTAAATTGATCCCTGAACGATTCCATAAAGTGCCTGCTTTGATTTTCGCTCATCCAAACATTTTTTTGCCCAGCTGTGGGTTTTTTTAAGCGACTCACTAACATATTCGTGGGTAGAAAATGGAGGAGTACATTCATCGAAGGCAAACATTATGTCTGCACCAAGGGCCTCTTGAATTTTTATGGACTCTTTTGGTCCGATGAAAAGTTTTTTGCCGTCAATCGGAGATCGAAACCAAACACCATCCTTTGTTATTTTTACTTCTTTTGGTTGGGCGCCGACGTGAATAGTTTCTGATTTTTTATCTCCTGGGAAAAATTTATTTATTTTCCCTGTTCCCATATCACGTCCGAAGCCTAAACTAAAAACCTGAAACCCTCCCGAGTCAGTCATAAGAGGTTTTGGCCACTTCATGAAATTGTGGAGCTTTCCCCCGGCCTTAACTACTTTCTCCCCTGGTTTTAAGTGGAGATGGAATGTGTTGCATATCAAAAGCTGTGCTCCAGTTTCTAGAACTTGTGGCACAGTTAGGCCCTTTATTGTTGCCTGTGTGGCCACAGGAACAAACGCTGGAGTTTCCACTTTTCCGTGTGGGGTCTCCAAAATGGCAAGTCTAGCCCTGCTCTTTTTTGATCTTTTTATTATGTCGAATTTAATCATAAGTGTTGGGTGAAAGTATAGCACGAACTAAGAAGCATGGCGCAGAATATATTAAGTTCAGGTGCCAATTATAATGTTTTTGAGCACGTATACACCGTGAATCGGTGTTGCTCAAGTCTCGCGCCTTCGCGCTGCGAAGTCTCAAAAACATTATAATTGGCACCTGAACGGCGTGACTTCGGAAAGTTTTGTAAACCCGATTTTGTGATAAGAGTATTTGAAAAGAATAATTAAAAAAAACGAAAGGCCGCATCTCTGCGGCCGGGGTACCTTGAATTCTCGGAACTTACATAATGAAGACAGAGCCGTCCCTGACGGTGACTTCAAAACCTTGTTCTGGCGCTGAAAAGAAACTAACGATGGTTTCTATTACCAAATCCTTCGGGGTATCGCTAAATAGGGCAATGGCATCAAGTGTGGATGAAGACAGGAAAGCGTCTTTTTTTACTGGCCTCGTCGAGGTGAATGTTCTCCTGACATATTCTTCAATATATGAAGAGATAAAAAGAGTGATTCGGTCTTTGGCTTCCTGTCTTTCTCGCTCGGCCTCGGCCTTCTGTCTTTCAATTTCAGTCTCACGCTGTTTGATAAGATCTTCTTTTCTCGTCGGCATGGTTGCTTGCGTCTCCTTGATCGCGGGCTTTTTCAGCGGATGACAACCATATTAGCAGCAGAGTCGCTCGTTTTTTCAAAGATATCTACGATAAATCCGTTTGTCTCTTCTCTACAGAAAGTGGCGATTGCGTTTGCCATTGCAAGGACATTGGAGGCCTTGGCTTTGTCGGCCCATTGTGATACCTCTGCCGCGCTGAAACGAGCGCAACCCTTACTTTTCCTGAACCTAACGGAAATTTCCTCGGCCATTTTCTCTCTGACGAACTCGACAAGCCTGTCGCTTTCAGCGTTGTTGTCTGATTCGACCAATTTCAAGAGTCGCTGCTTGGTCGTGAGAGGAGGTGGAAGTCTATTGTTAGATGATTTGGGCCGTGGACTTTTCGTTTTTTTCACGCTCTTCTCCTTCCCCTGCGAAGTATCACGTTAACAATGTCTTTGATTTATTCATTTAGGTATGACAACGAGCAAAAAACTAGCCTGGTCTTATATTAGTCATAGAGAGAAAATAGTCAATTTTAGTGCGCAAAAAACGAAAGGCCGCATCTCTGCGGCCGGCTAAGAAAATACTTTTGGTCTTTTCTAGATGTTGCTTGTGTTAAATGCGGAAGGATTTGTTTCCAGTTCTGCGATCATGGCCTTAAGCCACAGAAGTTCCTTGATGACCCCTTCCAGGCGGATTGCTCGACCTTCGCTGTCTTTGATCCAGTGACCGTCAAATGTTCCTTCTGAAAATTTGCCATGTTCTTTGAGTTCGAGCGCCAAGTTGAGAAGGATATCGATGTTCGGTTTGCAATCTAGTAGGATGTTTACCGTTGTTTCCAACGGCTCACTTTCTGGGGTGGCGTGGGCCGATACTCCAAGCACCTTAATCTTTTTGACGAGGGAGAATAGTGGCTCTTTGAGATTCTCTAAGCCGCTAGCTTCCAGATAGTCATGTTCCAACAACCCGCAAGTGTCACTGCATGTGCAGAGATGGCCATCAACTCTGGCTGAGCTCAAAAGTTCTTGCATGTACAATTTGGGTTGCTGCCTGTATAGCGTC
>JBAZWX010000055.1:0-5852 GCA_041660145.1 Minisyncoccota bacterium
ATCGGCCGTACAGGCAAGCTCCATACTTCCCATCCTTAACAAGGTTGGGGTACTGCTGGCAAACGACACGCTCCGTGGCATCTTCGGCCAACAGGGAGGAATATCGATAGACCACTGCATGAACGAGGGAAAGATCCTGTTATGCAATCTTTCAAAGGGAGTCATAGGAGAGGACGTGTCTATTGTCCTGGGCAGCTTCATCACCACAGGCATACAGACGGCGGCGATGCGACGCGCGAACACGGCGATTGAACAGCGCAGGCCTTTTCACCTGTTTCTTGACGAGGCGCACAACTACCTCACCGTATCCTTCGCGAGCGTCCTTGCGGAAATTCGCAAATTTCGCGTTTCGCTGTTCATCACCCATCAACACATGGGGCAACTTGAGCCGGGCGTTAAAAGTGCCATTCTTGGCAATGTAGGTAGTCTGATATGTTTTTCTCTCGGAATGGAAGATTCGAAAATAATGGAGAAGGAATTTTATCCGGCATTTAATTATGAAGACTTCATAAACCTGCCAAAGTATCATATCTATATTCGTCTTCTAATAGATGGGGCGAGGAGCAAGGGATTCAGTGCGAACACACCAAACTTACAAGTGCCTTAAACTAAGGTAGTATGATTTTTTTTGACCGATATACGCTGCCTTTCTTCCCTGAACCCTGCTCCACAACTTCGACTCTGCCTTTCATTTTCAGGTCAGAAAGCCAATAGCGTGCGTCAGCAATCGCCTTAGTTCTCGAAAAGTCTGCGTCTAATTCACTAAGTTTAATGCCCACTTCCTTGCTCGTTGCAGTACCTAACAACGACAATACAAAATATACTTTGTTTGGTATTGAGTCCGATTTATTGAAGCCAGAAACTAATTCGCCAAAAAGATTTTCTCTGTTTAATGCTTTTCCAGCGATTACATTCGGAGTAGCGTCTACTTTACCTTCTACACCATCAGGATTTACATTTAACGGCTTATAACGTTTTATCAAAGCTCTAACTTGTTCCAACGTCTGCAAAAGTTCCTTTTCCTCCTGTATCAGCTCATTATATAAATTTTCCTTTGCCATATTAATAAATTTAATTAGTATTGCAATAATAAGGCCGAGGGCAAGGAATTGAACCTCACTTTTCTTGTAAATCAGACAAGCGGTCTAACCGTTAATCCTACCTCGACAATCTAGAACATTAAGTGCTTTCGGTCTCAACCTTGAAAGCATTTTTTGTTTTAACAAAACAAAGAAACAAACTAAAAACGAAACAACCAAATTATTTCTTAAATATTTATCACACATAAGAAGCTAAGAGACAAAAAAAGAACTAAACCTGCCTTTTTTGTTTTGATTACACGTCAACCGTTCTCTAATACGTCATCACGGTTATCTGTATTGCCGTGCGTAGATTTTTTATTCATATTGCGATTCAACGGGGGTACGGGGGCAAGCCCCCGCAAGATAGCGTGTCGACCGACGGAATGACGAAGTCACCGGAGGGACACGCTATCTTGCAATAGCCCCATATCGTTCAAACTGTTCTGTCGTCCAATTCCCTGTCCGTGTCCCTTGCCGCCCGGCCTTCCCTGATTGCGCGAATCTCTTCCAGCGCCTTTTGTTCTTCCGTCAACCCCATCGGAAGTGCTTCCAATCCTGCCCTGTCCGCGAGCCTTGAGAAGCGGAAGCGCATGCCGTCGACCTCGATTCCCTCGGCCTTCCCCCTCCGCTCGTAGTGGTGAAATCCCCTGTCCCTCATAATCCCCAGGAACTCGTCTTGAGTCTTGGCTACAGCCAAGCTCTCTGCCATCGCCCGACCCAATCGCTCCTTCAATTCAATGCGTATTTCCCTTTGGGACGCGAGCCACTTGCCGTGCCCTTCGTACGGCTTGCCCGCGCCGTGATTCGGGAAACTCCGGGAAAGGAAGGGGTACTTTTCCCTGTGATATTCCTGCAGGCCTGTCTTGAGCCGGAACAGCTCGGCCTTAGAAAGACGGAACGACGTGCCGGTTCTGAACCTGAGCGCCGACACGCACAAGTGCAGGTGCACGTGTCCCCTGTCCCGGTGCACAGCCCCGAGCATGACCCCGTCGTTGCCGCGCAGCCGCATATATTCTCGCGCGATGTCTTCCATGACCTCGGACGTGATGCGTTCCCTGTCCTCCTTCGCGTTGAAGGAAATGATTTCATGGAAAAGGTACGCCTGGTCCGACCTGAACGACCTCCGGAACGATTCGTTTTCGACGAACTCCCCGACGTACCCAGCTTCTGTGTCGGAACGGAGGTTATGGGTGAATATCTCCGGCCTGTCGTTGCACTCCCCTTGCATGACGTACCTTATCAGGGAGGCATATGACGGGTTGTGACGCGAAAGGATTTTTACGATGGCCATGAACGGATCTATCAATCTAAGTGCCGTTCAGGACTACAGACAAAATGACGCAAAAAAAAACACCAACGCTTAAAAGCTGTTGGTGTTGAATTTTCATTTGGGCAAGAACTGTTCCAGTTCCTTTGGGAACTTTGTCTGAGGCCAGCCTTCCTTTAATGTCTTTACTGTCAGAAGATAGGCTTCCATCCATGTGCCTTTGAAGTTGTATAGTTCGGGAAAGGTTTCAACATCCTCTACAAGAATTAAATTAAAAACGGCTGTTCCGTCAATTTTCAAATTAAGCCCGATGGCTTGGTTTTCCTCCTTTCTGCTGTATGTAAGGGAAGGAAGAAATTCAGCCTCGATTATCACTTTTCGTTTCCAAAAATCACAGTCTTCTTCTGGAAAAATCCAGCCCGCACTAGGATAGGTATTACTTCCATTTTTCGGCAAGCTTTGAAAAAGACTAACCCATTTTTCCAAGTGCATTTGCATCTCATCACTATCGAACAAATCGACGACGAATAATTCGTCTATTGGGGTTCTGTCTGCAAACAAATCTTTTGTAGACGGCAAGTTTTGGAGAAAGTCATCCAAAGCGTAACGTTCATCATCTGTAAGAGGAACTTTTTGATATGACTTGTTCTGAATTGCGTTTAAGATTTCGATGTTCTTTACGGTAAGAAATATTGTTGACATATTGTAGTTATTTGGTGACCACAACATTCAAATCAAAACACTTAAAACCTTTGGACACTAAACACTTTATTTTAATGTGTCAGGCAGCTAAAGAGTGATTACCCCGTGCCTCGAGAACAAGCATTTGCATAACATTAGCACGATTGTTCTATTTTGTCAATGCAATGAGATTCAACGTTTTGAAAAATCAATCCAGATACAAATCTCGGTGATAGTCCAAGTTATCGAAAGCTCTTCCTCTAGAGAGCTCATTCAAAGCAAATTTAACTATCGTCGAATTACAACCGAGGTTCACTAAATTTGTTAAAATCTGTTCAGTAGTTTTATCCGCATAGGAAACCGTACAAACAGATTTAATAACACAAATCGCTATATGCCATTGTCGCTCACATACGTTTTCTTTCGCCACGGTATAAATATCCTTTAAAGTTTCATTTCCGATTATTAATCGCTTAAACGAGGGCAAAAAATCAGCTTTGCATATTAAGAATAAAGCGCAATCAACTCTTTTTTCAAAAAAAATCACCATATCCTCTCGATTCTCATATTTTCCATACTGATTTTCCAGTTCGTCTTTTATTGCATAGAAAAAATCAACAAACACATTCCAATTTTTTTTCCTCAAGCCTTTTGCAATCTCTAATTTAATATTAATGTCGAACGACCAGTCTTCAAAGATTGGTCGTGCTAAATTCTCCAAAAGTAAATTATGGTGGAATCTGATTATATAGTCTTTAGAAAAAGGTATTATTATTTTTTCAACCCATATATAGTTTGACAGGATTCTACAAAAATAATTTTGGGTGTTAAAAATGTATAGTTTGTCGCTTATTTTTTCATCACTGTATTGGTCAGCCAACGCCAGAAATGCTGCCCAAGAAAAGTGGATATTGTACTGTTGATAAATATTTGCTAGGTAATAAAAAGCCTTGGCTAACCCAGGAAGTTTGTCACAAATATCCAACATATCCTTTGTAATGATGTCTTCAAAACGAGAAACAACATCTCTCATTGCCTCAGATTTTTTAACATTTTTTTGTCTAGCTATTACAAATAAGATAGTGAATAAAGGGGCAGAATAAATATTTGGGGGCAATGACTCAATCGCTACGTTCTCCCAAAACAAATTCGTTTTTAATACCTTTCCTAAAATTGCCTCATTTTCGTCTGGAACCAAGTGAAAATAATTATTGTCTAATACAAATTTTCTATAAGCCCTCTGAGATATAAAGCGGTCTCCAATCACCATCCTAATATTTTGACTATCAGCAATTTCAGCCAAAATCGATTTTTCAATATCAGTATTAGCTATACTTTCCCAGTTATCAAAAAACAGTAGATATGTATGAGGCGTTCTCACCAAACCATGCAGCTCTTGATGAAAAGCGTCAATATTTTCAATCCAGAGAACTATTAAAGGTAAATCAATGCAATCATAGGCTAGTCTTCTAAGAACCGTTGATTTACCAGAACCCCCTCTGCCATGTATAACAGCCGTTACTTTACTCTCATAAGAATAACTGTGTCTAATTTCTTCCTTTAAATCCGCATATTTGTTTCTTTCATAGTCCCACCCTTTAATTATTCCATACCATTGACAATTATCTGCCTGTTTAGACAGATAAAAATCGCACCATGTGAAGTTTTTAACAGAGACCTTTTTTGCAAAAGACAAATCGATGTGAATAGTTCCCAGTACTTTTAAAAAAGCTTTTTGCGATTCTTCGGCATTCTCCGATACAACGACCAATTCGGAATTCAATTCTTCAAACCGATTAATCCATATTTTACCATTCGGTTTACCATGTAATGGATTTTTCTTGTCGAAATACTTGTAAATAATAGAAACCTTATTTTTACCAATCTTACTTTCCAACAATTTCTTTTCATCAGACGGGTCTTTTTTGGGATAACAAATTCTAACGAGGTCATGCTCCTTTACAGGCCATTTTTTTTTGTCTACATTTTCTAATCCTAAAAAAACAACATTGATGTCCTTTACGACCTCTTCGTAATAAACGCGATTTGTATTTACTTCCTCAATATCTAGTTCCTTAAGATTAAGTGAAGCATAATCTTTAATCATATTGGAGAGAATAAAATGAAGCTCAAAATTCAAGCGCGTTGTTTCGCCTTTTTTACTTTCAAAGTATGGATCCAATTCATTTGCATACATAAGCTACATTATCAAAAACCTGAAAAAAAACCTGAAAACCTGAAAAGATTTCAAAATAACATCAATTGAATCCTGCCGTACACTTGATTAACATTTAATTCCAATGTAATCATGAAAAAGCAAAAAAAATCAACAACTCTAATTAACCTCCTGTCCGAGAGAGGTGCGAACATCGCGGACACGGCAATTGCCTTTTATCGAACCGCCCGAAGCCGTCATCTGGACCTAGATAGCCTGCTCAAGGAACATTTCACCGTATCAACAAATTCACCTAACCAAATTAAATATAATGAAAAATCTTAGTAATCAACTACAAGGCAACTCTTTAGAGATTGCCCTAAGCGAATTCTGCTTGCAAATCGGAGAGCATTCAAAGATTGGCGCGAAAAGTTCCGGCTTAAAAGACCTTCCTCGTCCGTATGAAAACAGCGCGGCGCCGTATTTTGAGGAATACCACCATCAATATCAGCAACTGATTGACAAGGTCAACACCGAACTGCAATTCCAGACCGTCTGCCATAGGGTCGTCATCGAGGAAAAGAACGCCGAGGAAAAAATGAAGGCCTTGAGGAACGATATGGACGAACTGGAAGACAAGAGCATACGCGTCAAAGCGCAATTAAGG
>JBAZWX010000056.1:0-5804 GCA_041660145.1 Minisyncoccota bacterium
TCTTTCTCAGGTGTATAAAGCCCTTGGACAATTGGCTAATGCCATTATTGCTACCAACAAGGCTTTAGAAATTGATGACAAAAATATCGAATTTCTATATCAACTTGCGGATTTACAGGCCGAGGCTGGTAATTATTTAGCAGCGAAAGAAACAATTGGAAAATTATTTGAGATAGATGCGGGGAATGGGGCTGGAAAATCTTTATTGAAAGAAATCTCGAAGCTTGAAATGGAAGCGGCAAATCCGGAGCAGAAGTAGAGCTGAAGGTTAAGGTTTCGCGCCGACTGCGATCTTTTCTGGCATGGCTTTGTAATGAGTTTCTATTGGCTCTTTGTTTTCTTTGCCGTCTTTGTCAAAAAGATGGCGGTACCAAATAGCAGCGAATCCACCATGGGAATGCTCTAAAACTTTGCTTGTCCCTGGGGCCATGTTTGGGTTTTCAATGTATTGGGTGGGAGGTGGACCTACGTGATTGGAAAGATACGGCCCCTCCATTTCCACGCGACGCCCGTCGGCAGTTCCGTAGAAAACAATATAAAGTTCATAGTCTCCTTCTGTATATGTTTGTATCAGAACGTGGTGACCGGTATCATTTTTAAATTTCAGGTCCGGCCCGCCCAAATAAATTGTGGCATCCAGTCCGTGTCCAAGAATTTGAGAATAATAAGAAACGGCATAAGTGTGCTGATTTCTTTCTGAAATCTGCAGCCCTGCGAACAAGGCGGCTCGATACATCGTGGTGGAGACCTGACAAATTCCACCACCAAATTCGGGGATGGTGCCTTCCGGCTTGATAACCAATTCCTTTTTGAATCCCGTAGTGCCATCCACCGGGCCTAGGGCCGTGTTGAAAGAAAAAACCTCATCAGGGGCAACAATCACGCCATTAAACTTACTGGCCCCCTCCTTTACGTTTACAACCCTATTGTTTGGAGAGCCATAATAAGAAGTGTGCCCTACGGCCAATCTCTCTGTTATGCCTTTTGCACTTAAGTCATCGGAAATATTTATTTTTGGTGTAATGCTGATTGTAGGAATGGGGATGCTCTCAATTTTGTTTTCCACGGCCAACTCGAGAGCTCTTTTTAGCTGTTCTCTTTGCACTTTTTTCCCATCACTTCCTTGCCCCTCTATTACAACCTTTCCGTCCTTGTCTGTAAAAATTTTTACTTCTTTTGCTGGACGGTCGAGCCACTTTGAAATATTTTCGTCAACAAATTGATTAAGTTTTTGCTGATTTATTTGTAGAGATATTTTTTTGGGAGCGCTTTGCCCGAGCGGATCGACAGAAACGCGCTGATTAAAAAAAGGGATTTGCACCTCGCTCTTAACCGAAAAGCTAACCCAGTCCGGATGCTTCTTTAATCTGATTTGCCAGTCGTCGCTATAGATCGGATCTCTCAGGGTCGTGAGCTGACTTAGCTCTTCCACAATCTTGTCTTTTTGCGCAAGAAGGTCGTCTTTTGTGACAAGTGGTTGTTCGTTAAAAGTCGCTACTTTTACCTCTGTAGATTTTAGATTCTTGGCGGAAAGCTTTAGTTCTTTTAAAAGAGCGGCTTTGTCGATAGCGGTACCAGCCTGTCCGTCCGTGACCACAAAGTCACCGTTGCTGTTAATTAGGGCGTTTGCCGGTTTTGAGGATATTTCGCTAAGCATGAACTCCTTTTCAAGGGTGGAAAAAAGTTTGCCAGAGTCGATGCTGGCGAGAATTTCTAGTTTTTTATTTTCTCCTGTGCCAAAACCAAAAACCTCCCAAATGCGGGTATCCATAAGGTCGATAGTTTTTAAAGTTTTGAGGGTCTCTTCAACAGAAACTTTAATGCCAAGCTCTTCCGGCTTGAGAGCTTTAACTTTTCCCAAAATCTCTACAGCTATCGGCGTTTTTAGATATTCATCTCTTTTTTGGGATAATAAAATTTCTGCTTCAGAAAAAGACAGAAAAGAAAGGTTTTCGTTTGCAACATAGGTGCCGGCGGCGAATTTTCCCACCATTGAATATTTGTACACAGCAAGAGAGGTGGAAATAGTCGCAACAACTACCGCACCCATAATTATTCCTATTAATAATTTGCGGTTTTTCATGTTTATTGTTCGATCTCTACAACGTCTTCGTTAGGAATTTTTTTTATTGAAGAGTGGGTGTGCGAGTCTTTCGAGGAAGGGGAATTGTCGTTGTTATTCTTTTTTTTAAAAGAGAAAAAATCTTTAAGCTTATGAAAGAGTTTTTTTGAGTTTTTGCTGGTGTTTTTTACCGCCTCAACTATTTCTCTTCTGGTTTCTTTTCCTTTTTTTGGAGCGATGCTGGCACCAAGAACCGAGCCAATTGCTCCTCCGATTACGGCGCCCATAAAAATTTTATCTAGTGTGTCTCTTTTTGAGTTTTTTTTATTTTCTTCTTCGGTGGACATAGGAGGGGAGGGGTTATTGGGAGATTTCTGTGTGTTTTGTTCGACGAATTATGTTTACTTTAATTTGTCCTGGATAGGTTAGTTCGTCTTCAATTTTTTGAGCTATCTCTTTTGCCATTGGGTACATTTGCTCGTCTTTTATTATGTCTGAGTCTACAAGTACGCGCAATTCTCTTCCGGCAGAAATAGCGTAAGCGCCCCTTACTCCTTCATAGGCACTACCCGTTTCCTCTAATGCACGGATCCTCTCAATGTACTTATCAAAAGACTCTTGTCTTGCTCCGGGTCTACTTGCAGAAATTGCGTCGGCTGCTTTTACAATTAGAGCCTCTGCTGTTTCCTGAGGGATGGCATCGTGATGAGTCCATGCGGCATGAACCTCTTCCCAAGAAAATCCAAATTTTTCCATAATTTCTTTAGAAAGTTGATCATGGGTATCTTTTACGTTTGGGTCCTGATCAATCGCTTTTCCAAGGTCGTGAAGGAAGCCTCCCACCTTACAAGTAGTGGTGTTTAAGCCTAGTTCGCTTCCAATCATTGAAGCTAACCAGCCAACTTCCATAGAATGCTTCATAATGTTTTGGCCATAGCTGGTTCTATATTGAAGTCTTCCAACTATTCTTAAAAATTCTTTATCTTTGTTTGTTAAGCCCATTTTGTCTGCCGCTTTTTTCCCAATCTCATAAAGCTCATCGTCTGTCTCTCTTTCTGCGGACTGAACGGCTTTCTGAACAATTTGTTTAGTAATGTCTCCTCTATAGTTAACCAGTTTTTCCATTGCCCTTTGAGCAACGCGACGTTTTACCAACTGAAAAGCTGAAAGACTAATCACGTTCGGAAGATCATTAAAAACAATGTCTACCTCTAATAGGCGCTCAAACTCTTTAATGTTTTCGCCGTTTCTGCCAACAATCTTTCCCTTAATGTGGTCCTTAGGAACAATAACGTTAACAGCTCTTGTTTCTACAGACGTTGGAGAAGAAAGCCTCTGAAGCACGTTGATAATTATTTTTCTGGCAACCTTTTCGGCGTTTTCTTTTACCCACTCTTCTCCTCTAATTAAGCGTTCGGCGTTTTCGTCTTCTAACTCCCTGGCCCCTTTTTCTAAAATACCTTTCTTAAGGTCTTCCATTAAAGCCCCAGCCTTTTGGGAGAGTTTTTGTAAAAACTCTTTTTCCCCGTTGTTTATCCTTTTTCTAAAGGTGTCCTCCTCTTCAGAAAGCGTTGCGATTTTCAATTTAACTTCTTTAATCCTCTCTTCTCTTTTTTTAACGAACTCCTCTTTGGTGTTCAAAGCTGCCTCAATTTTTCCCAAACGCTCGTTTCTTTTTTCGGATTCTTGTTTAAAAAAGGTAATCCTGTTTTGCACATGGTCCTCGGCTTGTTTTCTAATAACTTCAGCCTCGCTTTTGCTCTTCTCCATCATCTCTTCGGCCACTTTCTTGTCTTTCTCTACGTCAAAAAACTTCATCCTTTTTAGCGCTACAGTGCTCACAAATCCGCCCGCGATTAGTCCAATTAATGTGTATACTATGTTTTCCATTTTATTTTTTAAACTTTGAAATAAAGATTCGCACAAACTCGTTCGGGACTATACCATTTTTTAAACATTTTTTAAACATCTTTTAAACCTTTTGTTTTTTTGTTCGTTTTATAATTTTCTAAGATTCCCCAAAACGGGCTAAACAAAGGGGTTTTAAGACAAAGATTATTTTACTATGTTTTTGTTAAAATGGCTAACCCTATAACTACTACTATTTATATATATTATTACTAAATTAAAAACAAAAGGCATTGCCAGAATGTTGATTATTCATATAATGACTTTGGGCTTTTAAAACCGATAAATATATGAAACTCTTTTGTTCACGAAGTGATTTAGATTATGCAATTAATATTGTTAGTAAGGCTATAAGTCCTAATAACACTTTGCCTGTTTTGAATAATATTTTAATTAAAGCAGAAGGAAAGAAAATTTATTTTTCTTCTACAAATTTAGAAATTGCGATTAGTTGCGTAATTGATGCGGACGTAAGAAGTGAAGGTTCTATAACTGTTCCTGCAAAACTTATTGGTAGTTATGTTGCACTTTTAACTGATGAAAAAGTTGAACTAGGTGTAAGTGAAGGGCTTAATTTATCAATTACCTCATCAAGCTCTAGTACTAAAATTAAATGCATTAGTTCTGATGAATTTCCACTTATTCCAAAAATTGAAAAGGGACAAGAAGTTATTTTAAGTGTTAATGATTTACATGAAGCATTAACAGAGGTTGTTTTTGCGGCATCATTAAACACATCTAGACCAGTTTTATCAGGAGTTTTCTTTTTCTCTTCAGACAAAGGTGTGAAAATGGTTGCGACCGATAGTTATAGATTGGCTGAAAAAGCAGTAGTAACAATAAAAAATCCAACAGAGCCTATTTCTTGTATTATTCCAGCCAAAACAATGTTGGAGTTAGCGAAAATTATTAGTAAAGCACAAGGCAAAGAAGTTAAGATTAATATTTCAAAAAACCAAGCTTTGTTTTCTGTAGACGGAGTGGAATTGATTTCTAGATTAATAGAAGGAAAGTTCCCAGATTATGACAAAATTATTCCAAAAGAACATAAGACAAAAATAGAAGTTTCTGTTGAAGATTTGTCTTTGGTTTTAAAAAGAGTTAGTCTTTTTGCTAGAGAAAACAATAACAGTATAAAACTTAGCGCAACAAACGACGGGAAGCTTGTTATTTCTTCCGAGGAAACAAAAGTTGGTGAAGAAAAGGCAGAGGTTTCTATTCGAATGGAAGGAGAAAACAACAAAATCTCACTGAACGCACAATACTTATTAGACGTTTTAACCTATATTGCCGACGACAAAGTTAGTATAATTATAAACGATAAAGCTTCTCCAGCGGTTATTAAACCGGTAAAGGAAGAGGACTATGTTTATATAATCATGCCGTTGAAAATTTAAATTTCGTATGAAGAACATTATTTCGTATTTTCCAGACGACACGTTGCGAGACGTGACTAGTCTTTTTAGGAGGCAGAAAAATATCTCTGTTTCTGGGGCAAGCAACGCTTCAGCAAAAGCGATGATTTTAAGCCAAGTCTTAAAGAAAAACAAAGACGCTATTAAGAATGTTTTATGGGTTGTTTCTGAGGAAAACGAACAAAGTATTATCAAGAAAGCCCTAGAGGTTTGGGGAGATGCACCGGTTTTTGTTTACAAAAAAAGACCAGACGAGGAGGTTGTGAACTTTCCAACAATGCGAGAGTTTAAAGAAACAAAAAACAAGGAACTTGTGGAGTTTGTTTCCAGGGTATTTTTAAGCGAGGGGGCTGTTTTCATTGTAGACTTTCCGTCTTTATTACAGAATTTTCCAGACATAAAAGAGTTTTTAAGTAACA
>JBAZWX010000057.1:0-5765 GCA_041660145.1 Minisyncoccota bacterium
AAACTGTGTGGCGTGGGCAGATTTGTTCGCTCAAATAGTGTCCGGTTTATACGAATCTAGAGTTTTTCACCTATATCTAAGAAGGGCCGACAAGAAGAGTCACGATAACCACAAGGTTTCTCTGTCTAAGTTGGGCGAAAAATATTGTTGCCAAAGTAACGATCTACTTTATTTGGATTTTGATTCTCCCGAGGATGCTGTTTGTGCCGCAGTAAAAGATGTAGGTTGGAATGGTGAACCGATAGTTGAGTCTTTCGAAATTATTTGTCCGGCCGGAAACGGGGCGGTGAAGATTGTTTTTAGATCAGATATAAAACAGGGGACAAGTATACGCGAATTAGCTCTGGACGATTCCGGTCCACTTTCCCAACCTCCCAAAGAAAATCACGCTAGTTACCAGAAAAGATTTAAGTATCTGTCCGTGGAACTTCGTAGATTTTTGGACTCAGCCTATTGTTTGGCCAAAGATGTGCACAGAGGTCAAGTAAGAGAAAACGGAGAACCTTATTTTAACCATCCTCGCAGGGTGTCGATTGCTATGCATGACGAACTTGGTATCAAAGACGTGTACATGCACATTGAAGCCCTTTTGCACGACGCTCCAGAAGACAGATTGTGGACCAGTGCTCCCCACATTCTCTTGAAACTTTTTGGGCCGGTGGTTAACAGCCACCTGAAGATTTTAACTAAGCCGAAAATGAATGGTCCCAAGAAGTTTGCAGACAAGGAAGCTCTTTTGGACTTTTATCATGGTCGGCTTAATAAAGACAATTGTCCGTTAGTGCCCATTATTGTGAAGCTGGTAGACCGATTGGACAATTTGCGAACTCTTGGTGCTTGTCCTCGCTCAAAACAGATTCGTAAAGTAAGGGAAACGATGAGACACTACGTTCCTCTTTTCGTTAGGATAGAAAAGAGATATCCAGAGCAGGCGAGAATATTGCGACGTGAGTTTGCCAAGGCAATAGGTGCGATAAAGCGGGTTCCTGGAGTAAAACTTAGTGATATATTGAAAGCCTGATTGTTGATATTTTTTTGAAAATCAAATGGCCCCGGGTGGGGCCTTTTCAAATTCGGGATCATTTTTTGTGCAAGGAACTCTTGGACCGGAAGTTGACGAGTGTCAGGTCTGGGGGTCAGCGTCGACCGTTTTTGGCCTCATCGATCTTGTCGGGGGTGGACATCTCCTGGCCGCCGCAACCTCCGCGGCATCCTGTGAGGGGGCAGCCCTGGCAGGCGCTTGAAGCCTTGTCCTCGGGCGAGGCGGCTCCTCGTCGACCGGAGGTGGACGGTTGATCAGGGCAGCGGCACCCAGGCCGGCCGTGATGTCCCTGCGCGGTATTCTTGGCGATCTCTTCGAGGGCCATGACACCACGCAACATAACATTGACTCCGGCGATGAGGGCATAGCAGATTCCCTTGAGAGCGAAACTCTCGGAAACAGGCTTCTTGTCCTCTCCGTCCAGACAATCCATTGCCTTGCTGATCAGCTTGCCTTCAAGAGAGGTAGAGGCGTCGGGCATAGCAACTCTCCTTGTTTTTGGCTCTTTCCAGGAGCCTCCGGTTTTCACCGGTTTGTGTGAGGTTCTTCTGGACCTATTACTAGCACGAACATCTTTATTTGTCAAGTTGGCCTAAGCTAAGATACACAAAATCACCGAGCGTTTACACGTCCGGTTCTTTTGTTTTGTCTTGCCAAGCCGAAGCTTTAGCGAAGGTTGGTGCCCCCCCCCGGGGGGGGAGACTTGGTCACAAATCACTAAGTATTTTATTATCCGCCCGAAGGCAGATCATAAAATACAAAGTGTTTGCGACCCCGCCTCGGCGACAAGCATCCGCCTGGGGCGGATCTTGTGTACCGCCTTGTGGCTTTCAAGTCTCCCTCCCGTTGCTTCAAAACAAAGTCACCGAACGTTTACACGTCCGGTTCTTTTGTTTTGTGCCGGGGGGGAGACTTGAACTCCCATGACCTTGCGATCGATAGATTTTGAGTCTATTGCGTATACCATTTCGCCACCCCGGCTTGTCCTATGTTGTTCAAACTTCAAAACTTATACACAGACATATTAACAAATCTTGTCGTAAAATCAATCCTGCACTCGTGCTAAAATCTAATTGTATGGAAATAGATAGTAAAAACAATTTAAGCAGTTCAATCTTTTGGATAGAGGTCGACAAAATAAAGCCAAATCCTTTTCAACCTCGTAAAGAATTTGATCAGGCGAAACTTAAGGATTTAGCTGATTCCATAAAACAGTACGGGGTACTTCAGCCTATCGTTGTCACTCGTCGTGAAGTGGAAAAAGAGGATGGTGGGCTGACTTCTGAGTACGAACTTATATCTGGTGAAAGAAGATGGAGAGCTTCCAAAATTGCGGGCGTACCACAGATCCCGGCTGTAATCAGAACGGGTGAACAGACTGACCAAATGAAGCTCGAAATGGCCATCATCGAAAATATTCAGCGCGAAGATTTAAATCCAGTAGACAGAGCGCGTGCCTTCAAACAATTGGCTGACCAATTCAGTTTTACTCATCAGGAGATTGCGAAGAAAGTAGGGAAAAGCCGAGAATATGTTTCTAACAGTATGAGGATTTTGGCGTTACCAGAAGAGATGCTTACCGCCCTTGAGTCGGGAAAAATAACGGAAGGTCACACGAGACCGCTTTTGATGTTGGTTGATCGTCCAGCGGAACAGATGACTCTTTATAAAGAAATAATGTTAAGGAAACTTACAGTCAGAGAGGCAGAGGGTATCTCAAGACGTATTGCTGTTGAGAGGGTAAGAAAACCAGAAATTATAGATCCAGAAATTATAGATCTCGAGTCCCGTCTTACGGAGCGCCTTGGGGCAAGGGTTTCGATTGAGAAACGCGATTTTGGTAATAGGGTCACAATAGATTTTTTCTCCAGAGACGACTTGAGAAAACTTTTAGGAGCGGTTGGTAGTGTCGCCGAGGTTTCTGTTCAGGCGATGCCTGCTGAAATGCAGCCTCAAAACATGGTTGAAAAGCCAATAGACGACAGCACGGACGCTGACAACCCGGATCTATATTCGGTCTCGAGTTTTACTGTTTAGTGTTTTGCGGGTAGGGGTAGTCTATGGTGTTTTTATCGTGAGGCAATCTTTTTTTCTGTCTCTTTTTTTGCTATAGCAAGACGAATCTGTTTTTTTGCTAGTGCTGTTTTTACAAACTCAAACCATTTTGATGTTGGCCAGGCTTTTTCCCTGGTAACTATTTCGACGATGTCGCCGCTTTTTAGTTCGGTGTCAAAAGACGCTATTTTGCCGTTGACTTTTGCTCCGGACATGTGGTTTCCGACCCAAGAGTGCACAGCATAGGCAAAATCGACTGGGCTAGCACAAAATGGTAATTCGATAACATCTCCTTTCGGAGTGAAAACGAATATTCTATTTTGGAAGAAATCAGTTTTTAGACTCTCTATGAACTCATTTGTGTTTTTCGTGTCTCTTTGCCAATCAATAAGTTGCCTTATCCAATTAAGTTTTTTTGATAAAGTGCCACCCTTTAGAGGCTTCCCGGATTCGTCATAGGCGATGTGTGAGGAGATTCCATACTCGGCCTCGTTGTGCATGTCGTGAGTTCTAATTTGTATCTCGACTACACCTCCGTCCCCGGTGAAAATAGTGGTATGTATACTTTGGTAGCCGTTTATTTTTGGTACGGCTATATAGTCGTTTAATTCTCCGGGAAGAGGCCGCCACGTGTTGTGAATTATTCCTAGAACCTTATAGCATTCTTCTATAGAGTTTACGATTATTCTCAATGCCAAAAGATCGTGGATTTTACCCAGATCCATATCTTTTCTTTCGAGCTTTCTATACAAACTGTATAAATGTTTGATTCTGAGGTCTGACTGAAAGTTAACGATTTTTTCTTCAGCCATTTTTTTAAGAAGAGTCTTTTTGACTCGTTCTAGCTTTTCTGTGAGGTCTTTTTGCTGCGATTGTCTTATTTGTGAAGCTTCACTGAATTCTTTCGGAAATGCGTAGGCGAAAGAGCCGTCCTCGAGCATTCCTTTTACCTGACCCATTCCCAAACGATTTGCAATTGGGGCAAAAATTTCGATTGTCTCTAGCGCGATTCGGGACCTCTTGGCTTCAGGCACGTACTCTAGAGTTTCAATATTGTGAAGACGATCCGCTAGTTTTATAAGTAAAACTCGTACATCTTTTGCTGCTCCAACAAAAAGTCGACGGAGACTTTCTGCCCGACGGCCGGCTTCTTCTCCTCGATATTGGATTTTTCCTAAATCAGTTACTGTTGAAACCAAAAAGAGGATATCGTTGCCGAATTCTTTTTCTATCGATTCTTTCGTGGCGCTACCATCACTTATCGTGTCATGAATGAGCCCGGCGGCAATCGTACGCGGTTCGGCTCTCATGGCTGCCAAATTTTTTGCTGTGCCGACAGCGTGTACTAGATACGGTTCTCCTGAATATCGTTTTACTCCTTCATGCGCTTCTGCAGCAAAATTGTATGCGCGAAGTATGAGCGAAGCACTTTCTTCTGTGCACGACGTCATTTTTGAAAGTATTTCTTTAATCTCTGAAGGCATGTTTTTATTTATAGCGGCTCTATTGTAGTAGATTCCTATTTATATAACAAGAACAAACCGGGTCTGGTTGCCCCGGCGTCACAACATAATCGGTCTATTTCAACTTATGAGGGTTGTGATTGGGGCAACTTTTATCGCTGCAGCGCTCTGGGATAGTTTTTGTGCCTTCGACCATTAGAGCGTTGCAGGGTTTGCCATCTCTGATAAAAGTGCATATTTTTCCTGTTGGTTTTGCATTTACGGAAAATTTACACTTCGGATACATGGAGCAACTGTAGAAGATTCCGAATCTACCACGCCTTTCGACTAGTTCTCCTTTTTTGCATTCAGGACAAACTACACCCGAAGAGTTTTGTGCTTTGGCGGAAGGATCCTTTTTTATGTATTTACACTTTGGATATTTGTCACACGATATAAAACTGCCGAATTTGCCTTCTCTTGTGACGAGGTTTCCTGATGTGCATTCTGGACACTTTTCTCCCGTGGATTCTGGCTCTTTCATTTCTTCGCCAGATGCCATTCTTGCTCCTTTACACTCAGGGAAATTAACACAGCTTAAAAATGTTCCGTTTCTGGCAAGCTTGATTACCATTTTGCTCTCGCATTTTGGACATTTTATTTTTTCGTCTACGTCTCCAAGAGTGGTAACTTTTGGCAATGAGTCTTTTGCCTCAACCTCCTTGTGAAAAGGGAAGTAAAAATCGCTTAAGGTTTTTTTGTAATCTTTTTGGCCCTCTGCAATTTCGTCTAGGTCCTCTTCCATTTTGGCTGTGAAAGAGTCACTGACTATGTTTTTGAAATTTGTTTCCAGAAAATTATCAACTACCTCACCAGTTGTAGTTGGAACAAGAGCTCGTTCTTGCTTTTCGACATAGCGACGAGTCAAAAGAGTCTGGATTATGGATGCGTATGTACTTGGTCGGCCAATGCCTCTTTTTTCTAATTCCTTAACTAGGCCTGCTTCGGAATAGCGAGCTGGAGGTTGGGTCTCTTTTCCCTCGCTTTCTAACTTGCTAAGTGTAAGGGTTTCGCCTACAGATATTTCTGGAAGGATAACCTCACTTACATCACTTTCATCGTCGGCAGATAACCAGCCGGGGAATAATATTCTTGACCCATTGGTTGAAAAATTTGGAACTGATTCTGCTTTATCAACGGCGACTACTTTGGTGCGTAGAATTTTG
>JBAZWX010000058.1:0-5625 GCA_041660145.1 Minisyncoccota bacterium
GGCTCAATCGGCCTAGACGCCGCCCTAGGTGTCGGCGGACTGCCCCGTGGTCGCATCATTGAGATTTTCGGTCCTGAGTCCTCCGGCAAAACCACTCTTTCTCTCCATGTGATAGCTGAAGCCCAAAAGAAAGGCGGAATCTGCGCTTTCATAGACGCCGAGCATGCGATGGACCCGGAATACGCCAAACGCTTGGGAGTTAAAATAGATGAACTGCTCATTTCCCAACCTGACACAGGTGAACAAGCTCTTGAGATAGTGGAATCCTTAGTTCGTTCCGGCAAAATTGACGTCATTGTCATTGACTCGGTAGCGGCTTTGACTCCCAAAGACGAAATTGAGGGCGATATGGGTGCTCAGCATGTCGGCAAGCAAGCTCGTCTGATGTCTCAGGCCCTCCGTAAGCTTACCGCCATTGTTGCCAAATCAAAAACCATTGTCATTTTCATAAACCAGATAAGAATGCAGATAGGTGTAATGTTTGGAAACCCAGAAACAACACCTGGAGGTAAGGCACTAAAGTTTTATTCTTCTGTACGTTTAGACATACGAAGGATCGCCCAGATTAAGAAAGGCGAAGAAGTAGTTGGAGGACGTGTCAGAGTTAAGGTTGTAAAAAACAAGGTAGCGTCACCATTCAAAGCCGCTGAGTTTGATATTTTGTATAACGAAGGAATATCTCCTGAAGGAGAAATTATAGCTCTCGGAGAAAAAACAAAAATAGTAGAAAAATCTGGAGGAGGATCTTACACGTACGGCGGCATTAAACTAGGCCGAGGGTACGATGCCACCAGAACATTCTTGAAAGAAAATCCAAAAATCGCTTCCGAAATTCTCAAACAGATAAAAGAAGCAATGGTCTCGGCACCAGCCGGAACCCCCGACGCCCCATCAAAATCATCTGACGAGGAATAACGGCAACAAAAAACAAAAAGAAATGGGCCCCCGCACGCGCAGGGGCCTTTTTCGAAACCTAAGTCAAATGATCAAAACTTTGCCAAAAGACTC
Source organism: Minisyncoccota bacterium (assembly GCA_041660145.1). Classification (GTDB taxonomy): domain Bacteria; phylum Patescibacteriota; class Minisyncoccia; order Phycocordibacterales; family UBA12445; genus JBAZWX01. The sequence goes on from JBAZWX010000058.1 coordinate 1,009, forward strand.
ATTCCAGCAGAACGCCGATCCTCAAAACTCACCACGTTGTCATTTACTCCAATATCACAGATAACCATAATTTTCCCATGTTCAAGACTAGGAGATTGATATTCTACAGGAAGTTTCTTAAGAAAATAATCTTCCGCCAACTTTCTGAACTCCGCTGTTTGGGCCAGATCAAGCGGGTTATACCAACGATCAAGCAGACCTTTGATCTTCAACCCTCTCAAAAAGTCAAAAAATATTTTCTGAACCAAAGCTTCTAGGTTGTGCTTTGGTCCTCCCCTGTTTTTGTAAACCTCGAGTACAAACCACGGCTCTCTAGGAAACAAGACCGCGACGCTAAACCGAATCGGGCCATTGTCGTATGACAAACGACACACAGGGATTGAATCAGAGTCATACGAAAGAAGAACGAAGTGTCTAAGTTTTTTCCAATCCTTTCCATATCTCCAAAAGGTGGCGCCGTAAAGAAAGATGTCAGCGATAGTCTCACCGGCACGTTTTCCCTCGTCGTTCGTGACAAAGACCGAGTAAGCAGGAATGTGCACAATTAATCTCTTACTGGCATAGTCAGCAACCATAACCCCTAACCCGATAGAGAGTAAAACAGACAAAAGCCACAGCAGTACATAAACAAAAGCTGCAAAAACATCGTGCTGAGGAGTGTGATAACATGGAGTCCAGGTGGTCGATAGCTCATGGGAAGGGATATGCAAACAGACATCAGCCCCAGCGCAACACTTGTTGGCCAGAAATTGAGCAATACACCAACCACAAGGAATCCAAGCGATTGCCATGGCCGCAACTGTTCCAATGAGAGCAGGGGTCAGCTTCTTTAGCATGCCGATCTCCTTCTTGGCCTGCCTTTGCACAGGTAGCTTCCGTCGTTTCGCAGCTTTGTCAAAGGGCTGCGTTCATGTGCCAAACTATCACAGCCAAAAGGGAAAGTAAAACATCTCTATCCTTAAATAACGGTAAATGCCCCCACCACACGGGCAAGGGCAATTTTTGCGAAGACGAACTAAAAAACAAAACGTTATGAAAGACTATTTACTGTGCAAGCAGAAACACGACCAGACCGGCAAGAATCACCAGGGCTACATATTCGGAGACATGATTGCTGTTTCTCTCGGGGCGACGACCATCGTGAGGCCCAAAGAGTGACCCGAAAAGTGGATATCCCACGTTTGTTCCTTCCTTTCGTCGCGTCCTGCAGCGCGTGGAAAATCCCGTCTACTCTCTCACTACCTCAACAAGTTTGACATTGTTGAGTTTGAGATCGACGGCAGACTTCTGACGGCGGGCACGCTCCATGCCAAAACAAAAACACCCCACTCCAATGATAAGACGTAGATAGCTAAGGACGAAAAGTCCGGACGTCTGAACAGACAAAGAGGCCAAAGCCATCCACGCTCCGCCAACTAAAAGTGTCTGGGTCAGCAAGAAACTAGGTAGCGACAACGCCAAAACGCCTGCTCCTCCAGCCGCAGCTCCCATAAGACCAAGAAGTCGAGAATCTCCCGTCTTGGATCCTGCGACGGCACCAGCTGCACCTCCAAGCAATGCACCAACAGTTGCGATCAGAAAACGGTAAAACATTCCAAAGCACGCCACCAAAAGATACCAACCAAAAACAAACCTCCAGAAAGAAACCACAGCCTGCGCATCGGAAGTACCCGTAACAACAAGGACCAAAGCATAGAGGGCAGCGAAAGTGAGTCCGTACATGCCCGTTTTTCCTCCTTTGTCCTCGCCTCAGGCAAAATTTTTCTTCTGAGTGAGGCGCGTTGCTGACCTACCTTTTCTTTCAATCACAAACAAATACGGGAGTAGGTGTGCCCGTCGTTTGGATAAATACTAACCATGTCTTTATTGACCTCAAGACTTGCGACAACAAGAACCCGACCACCCAGCTCTGACTCCGTGTACTCCTCTGGCAGCCTAGCGTGAAAATACTCTCGTACAGTATCCCTAAATTCCCTGCACTGTTCTGCATCAGCAGGATTGTTCCATCTTTCTGCAAATCTATTGGACGTGAAACCGTAAACAAAATCAAAGAATGTTTTCTTCGCCCAAGATTCCGGAGTCAAACTTTTGTAAGAAGAAAGGTAAAACGCAACTGCACATTTAGGGGTATGCGGAAATACGACATTGATCCTCAAACGAACCGGGCCATTATCAAAAGACATTGTGGTACAAGGAATTTCGTCATAACCGTACGGCAACGCAATACGATCTTTGATATATTTCCATTCCTTACCATGTTTCCAAAGGATAGCACCTTCTGGGTAATCAGCATCGATAAAGGCACGCACTTCGCCACCGATTGGGCGAACATCGACGAAAGCTGTCTTGGCAGGAATGTGGACAAGAAGCAACTTGTCGACACGTTGAGCGGTAAAGATAGATAGGCCTGCAGGCAACAGCAGAAATGCCAAGCCTCCAAGCAAAATAATCTCAGCGTTATCGTAATTGTGATAAGGCTTGTGTTCGCACAAAGACCATTTTACCGTTGCCTCATGGGCCGGCTTATGCCAACAGGGAGGATCACCGTTGCAACAGACAGTTTCAAAATACAAACCGCCAGCGAAACTGCCAATAGCCCACGAAACAAAAACAAACACGGATAGACCAACCAGAAACGGAACTGCCCTTTTGGTCATGAAGCCTCCTCCTTGCCCATTTTGTGGACAACTTTTAATCTCTTATCTTTCTTCTAAACTCAGGATTTTGCAGTCATGTCAAAGGACTGCGTTCATGTGCCAAACTATCACAACTAACGGGGAAAGTAAATCAAAAATCAGACGCAAAAACACCGTAAAGGTTGAACCCTACTGTCTCCCTTCTGGTCCTAAGCGAGATTGTGTGGATTGAAGAGACTCCGGAGCACGGCCGGCGGGTAAACGCGACTGGCACAAAATTTTTATCCTTTCTCTTTATCTTTAGCCTGTTTGATCTTGATGTTTTTTGAGACTTCGCAGCCATTTTTACCTAAGCGAGACTATGTGGATTGAAGAGACTCCGGAGCACGGCCGGTGCGAAATATTTTCGCCTTCTTTCTTCGTTATGTTTGACCTTGATATTTTTTGAGACTTCGCAGCGCGAAGGCGCGAGACTTGAGCGACCCCGCTTTCACGGGGTACGCGTGCTCAAAAAACATCAAGGTCAAACAGGTGCCCTCCCTCTTATATCCACGCCACACTGCGGCGGCCAGAGTAAGCATCTTTAAACAAAAGTGCCGCAAAGAAAACAACCCCAATTAGCGCAACCTGTACCATGAGTTCTGTATTTGAAAATGCGGCCAGCCAAAATGCATACGAAGAACCAATATCTGATATGCTCGGAACATTAGCAACAACGTGGGCGATGGAAACCCTGGTCCACATCTCCCAACCAAAAAAAGCCAACAGGGCAATTTTAAGAGACATCGGCCGCAATATAGTTCTAATAAACCATATAGTATAGACCCGCCTCATTATTTTTCTTTTAAGCTTTTGTTCCTGGTTCATATATTTATATTTTTGGTTGGATAGCGTCACTCACTTTTTTAAATTCTTTTTTGGCTCGATAAACACGCGTCTTGATAGCACCAATTGTTACACCCTCCCCTTTTGCAATTTCTTTTTGAGGACGGCCTTCCAAAAAATGAGAAACGAGAACACTCGCTAAGTCCTTCGGCATTCTGGTTAAAACAGACTCTACAGCGTCACGAACAAAATCTTTTTCGAAATATCTATTCTTTGTATCCGGAAGAACTGCATAAATATCTGGATCAAGATCTGCAAGGTTCTCGCCGTCTCGTTTCAGCTTTTGATAATGCGTAAACGTGACATTCATTAAAATCTTATAGGCCCAAGATTTGAACGTCGCCCCGACAACGGGCTGGAATCTGCCTGCATTAAAATAAATTTTAGCAAAAGTCTCTTGGACTATGTCGTCTACATCCTCCCTGTCGCCAATTATAGACTTAACTTTTCTGATAAAAGCTGCTTGGTAACGATTAACGATTACCTCGAACAGCTTTGGCTTATCAATAGAAAGCGACAAGACCTCTTCGTCTCTTTTCAAACTAACGTCATCTGCCACTTCTGCGGTAAAAAACATGCCTATTTCTTGAAATTTTAATGTTTTAGAACGTATCATAATCATTACATATAACCAAGAGCATTTGCAAAGGTTTCATTTTTAGGCCATTATTAGCCTTAGATTAAGAAATATAAAAGATTATCATGCTTGAATATAACGATATAAGGGAAGGAAAAGTCATCCTTTTTGAAGGAGAACCATACGAAGTATTAACTTCTCATGTTTTTAGGAAACAACAACGAAAGCCGGTTAACGCCACAAAGCTAAAGAATATCATAAGCGGTCGCGTAGTTGAGTACTCGTTCCACCAGAGTGAAAAGGCGGAAGAAGCCGATTTGCGTTTAAAGACGGTTAAATATCTCTACACAAATAGAGAGCAAGCCTGGTTTTGTGATCCAAGCAATCCGGCCGACAGGTTCCCTCTTCCTGAATCAAGCATACAAAACCAACTGAAATTTTTAAAAACAAACGACCAAGTCGAGGCTAAATTATTCGACGAAAAAATAATCGGCCTCCGACTTCCAGTAAAAGTTGAGC
>JBAZWX010000059.1:0-5063 GCA_041660145.1 Minisyncoccota bacterium
ATCGTTAGCGTAATAATCAAACAATGGTTTGTATTTTTTGCCGACCAGATCAGCACCCTTCATTTTTTCGATAACCTTATATTCCCCTTCCACTGTTTCCAGCCGATCCTTAGCCAAAATGTAAATACCATCAGCCGCTTTTATTTTTACATAATCAATATCTGCGCCAACAGCCAAGGCAACGTTACCTGGTAAAGTCCACGGAGTTGTCGTCCAGGCTAAAACAAAAGTACCTGACTCATCGACAAGTTCAAATTTTGCAGTAACAGAAAGATCGGTTATATCTTTGTATCCAAGAGTGACCTCAAAATTTGCCAAGGTCGTTTCGCAACGAGGGCAAACATGCATTGGTTTGTGTCCTTCGTAAACCAGCCCCTTATCAAAAAGGGTTTTGAAAACCCACCATATAGATTCGGTATACTTCCAGTCCATGGTCTTGTAATCGTTCTCCATGTCAACCCAGCGACCAACGCGAGGAACAATTTTTTTCCAATCGGCTTCATATGTTAAAACGCTTCCACAAGCTGCCTCGTTGAATTTCGCGATACCATATTCCTCAATATCTTTTTTGCTCTTGAGATTTAGTTCTTGCTCTATCAAATTTTCAATCGGAAGACCATGGCAATCCCACCCCCACTTTCTTTTAACCTGACATCCGGTCATGGTTTTGTATCTGGCAACCGAATCTTTTATTGTACCGGCCAAAATGTGCCCATAGTGAGGTAAGCCCGTCGCAAACGGAGGACCATCGTAAAAAACAAACTCCCCTTTCCGTGGCTCTCTTTCAACACTTTTTTCAAAAATTTTATTCTCCTGCCAAAAAGCTAGAGTTTTTAACTCTTTCTCAGGCACAGAAGATTTTTCACCTTCATTTTTAACATCTTTTTTGTCTTGATCTTTTTTCATGGCTACAAATAAAAGATTACCATGTTAAAAGAGCTTCGGCAAAACTTTAAAGAAAATCCCGCCTAGGTTTTCTCTCGAAGACCTGGGCGGGCAAAAACAAACACACGCTCATTCCTTATCTGATACATACTTTGTGGTTACAACGATTTGATTATCCCCTCACAATCTTCATCGTCGATAATTAGCCACGGTTCGTGATATTGTCCAGTAGGCTCAGCGGTTCCGGTAGGCTTGGTAGGTTTGGCATCATCAGTCTGTTTCTGCTCTTCGTCTTTTTGGTTCAAGTCATCACCTCCTTCTCGCCTGGTCCACAATCAATCTGGCCCGATAACTAATCAGGACAAGTTTATTCCAAACAGCTCGCAGGCGACCTTGAGTGATTCTCGCTTCACCCTTTCGATACACTCAGGAATAGATTCGCCAGGACGCGCCATGGTATTAATAGTTACGTGTTTGCGAGTTTTGAGAGCTTCAAGATAACCTTCTCTAATCTTCCTGTGATATTCAACAGGCTGAGCATCGAAACGACTAATTTGATCAGGGCGACCTCCAAAACGCAATCTGCGCATAGTCTCTTCGGGCAACACATCAAGATACAGGGTAAGATCTGGCTTACAATCGCCGACGACAAGATCGTCCAAAATTCTAAACTTGTCGAGCATATCTGCGTGGCCCCTAGCTCTAAACTGATACACCTCTGTCGAAGTTGAGAACCTGTCAAAAACCCAGTTCATACCCTGTACCACAGTTGGTCTGACAAGGGTTGCAACATTTTCGCTTCTTGGAGCATAGAACAACAACGCTTCTGTTAATGCATCAATGCTCAACCCTTTAGAATACAAAAGAAAATCGCGCAACTTTTCGCCCATGGGAGTTCCACCAGGTTCACGCAAAAAGCTAACATTTTTACCAGCAAAAACTTCCTTAAAAAAAGGAATGATTGTCCCCTTTCCGGAACACTCTCCACCTTCAACCTCTAGAATTTTACCTCGCAATGGCATGGTTCCACTTCTTCCTATGTCACTTAAAATTTCTCTGTCCCTTGTTCTGTCTATGTACCTTGCTGTGTGGGACGTGCACATCGTTTCGCCTCCTGTTGTTCTTGTGCTCGTAATTTACGAAAGAAAAGTTAAACTCATTCTTGTCGTCCCTGGCAAAATCTTCGCGAGAAACTTCTCGCCACTCGCTTTTGTCAAAGGGCGGAAAATAAATACTCCCATCACCTCCGGCAATTATGGCATCGACAAAAGTGAAGTACAACTTGTCGGCAAGGGGTAACGTCTGTTCAAATATTTGGGCACCCCCAATTACAAAAATCTCGTTAGCCCCTGGACTTTTTTTGGCAATACCTATGGCCAAAGACACATCAGATGTCCAAAATATATCGTTGCTCTTAGCTCTTTTTTCCGATCCGCCTCTCGATATGACAATATTTGTTCTTCCTGGAAGAGTCTTGCCTATAGAATCAAAAGTTTTTCTTCCCATAATTACTGGATGGCCCATAGTAATTTTTTTAAAATGTGCAAAATCAGCAGGAAGATGCCAAGGAAGACCTCCTTGTTTCCCGATCAAAAAATTTTTGTCGACGGCAACAATAATCGAGATCATGATAAACAAATTATAGCGCTTAATTTATTAAGACGAAAATAGCGTAAGACAACAAATATCCGTCTTGTTCTATTGCCACAATTATAATCGGGCTTATCATAACTGTAATAATAAAACGGAGGACTCTAAAAAACGGAGGGTTCGATATATCGAGTCGTGCACCGTAAAAACCAACCAAGTGTATCGATATATCGATACACTTGTGCAAATTTGAACTGACCAAATATGTTTTCGAATTAATTTATTCTGTAGCGATATATCGCCACACCAAACGAAAAGCCCCCGCTCGCTTCGCGTTCTACCAGAGGCAGAAACACAAAACGCACGGGGGACACTCAAAAAAACACAAAGAGCTAGAAAGTCAGGTCGGGCTTCTTCTCCAGAAGCTTGGTCAGATCTCGGCAAGCTGTCTTGAAAGGATTAGACCGCTTCTTTTCGGGAACACAGGCGTAAAGCACACTATTGCGAGCACGCCGCAAACGGTGAGTCGCCAACCTGATGTTGGTCTTGGCAAGTTCTTCGTCGATCTTGACCAATTTGGCCGCAGCGACACCAGCCCGAAGTTCTTCGACCATCTTCTCTGCCTTATCTCGAAGCTCGTGGTCAAGAAGGTCGATCATCGACTTCAGCCTTCCATTCAAAATCTTGCTGACCAAATATGCATAGCTCAACTTCGAGGCAGCCATTTGGCCCAGGTACCAAACAAACTTGAACTTCTCACGGTGGACAGTGCCATCTGGATAGTAGAAGCTGGCAACGAATCCTTCTTGACCTCGAACTGTCGGATCGTGAACATGAGACAAAAGTTCATCGGCAGACTTTCCCTGCTTCCAAACTTCCGTGACCTTGATACCAAGAGCCCTGCCCAAAACCTTCAACTTTTCGTACCTGTAATCTTCGAAGGTCACTCGATCACGGGCACCGATGAGAACGAATCTCTCCGGTCCTCGGTAAGTAAGATGAATCTTGGTCCTCTTCCCAACAAGCTCGCACAAAACAGTGAGATTTTCCGGAACCCTGGTCAGCCAACCATCTTCCGCCACATGCCTGGCAAGAATTTCATTGGCAAGACAAGACGAAGGGCTCGTAAATTCACCGCGCGTGGTAGCAACCAAGTTTCCACCATAGTTAAAGATGATAGACAAATGGCCATCCTTCTTGGAAAGAGCGATAAACTCCTCGGCCAGAGAAAAGATCGGGTCCATCGGTCATTTCACCCTTGTTGAAAAATTTTTCCCAAGCAAGAGCCACGAGACGGGCGTCAACACTCCGTTCGAAAACGACTCCGCGACAAATGCGCAAAGGATTGGTCCAACCCGAAGGAGTCTTGTAGAGAGAATTCGCCACTCGCGTGTAATTAAGAAGGACAACAGGCAAGACAGGATGAAACGACGCGCCAACCAAACTTGTGATCGGGGGCATGTTTCCTTCGGAAGAGCTGACCAAGGGATACTCGAAAATTTCCCTCATTGGACCAGCTTGACCCCTTACCCAAGGATAGTACTGCTTCTTATCGGTAATTCCCGCGTTTGCAATCATACGGACAAACTCTCTCACTCTTTCTACCGCCGCTCTTGTGTCCACCCGGACGCCTCCTTTTTTCCAGTAAACCTGCTTGCCGGCAAATAGAACTCAGAATGAAATTGCGTTAAACAAACAACTCACGAGAGACCTGAGTTATTGAAGTGTTTGTATCGACGACCCTGGACAACAGATGCTGTTTGGCAACTGGCCTCAGGCTCTTCCATCTTCAGTCCAGATTTCGCATCAGACGGAGTAACGGGCTTTTGGTCAGACCCTGCATTGCCCTCAAGTAGTTCCTTACCACAACCAAACGTGGCACAGACATGAACATACTTCGCGCAATCGACATGATACCGAGCAAAACATCTCGGACACATGATAGATGGGCCAGAGGCCTTCTCGTTACAGACTCCACATGTCGGGTTTTCTTCAAGGACGAGAACCGATTTGTCTGTCGCGGAAACTCGTAAATCACTACACACCCCTGACAACAGAAATTTCGCTTCGTTGAGCAAAACTTTTGCATGATCACTTCCTGTCAAAACCGCTTTCGGATTTTCTGTCTGAATTGCTCGCATAACTGTCATTCCCCAAATACCCACGATACTCGCGCCCACCAATAGGCCGCCGCTATCCGCCACAATGGCAATAACAAAGACGACAGTGCCAACTAACATTGTCAGAGAACACGCATGTCTTAGTAGAAATGACCAGGTGTTGGTTAACCATCGTCCTACCCTTCTCCACTCAAACAGACAAAAGCAAACGAGTTGGCCAACTGCAAAGCCAAAGAGAGAAAAAGGAATACCCATAAGAGCAAAAAACAAAGAGACAAGAAAAAGACCAGAAACGAAAACAAGAGACCATTTCAATGCTAGGGAGCAGCCGCTCTCTAAAACTGCGACATCGTCACAAACAGTTACCAGACTCTTTTCTTCTTCCACTGTTCTCCTTTCTTTCTGTTCCCTTTTACCTAGGTTTTCAACGGGCTTTACCTTTGGCGGACTCAAGATAAGTCCTACCAG
>JBAZWX010000060.1:0-4369 GCA_041660145.1 Minisyncoccota bacterium
GGGGATTAATCCGGCCGGGATGAGTTTGGCCGATATGAACAAAGTAATCAAAGAAAAGGGAATTAAAAGTCCGGACGGTAATGCCCTTTCTGACCCGCAGCAATTCAACATGATGTTTAAGACGGCGACCGGCTCAGTTGATGGTTCTGAAATGACAGTTTATTTAAGACCCGAGACGGCACAGGGAATGTTTGTAAACTTCAAAAACATTATTGATTCGTACCACCCAAAGTTGCCTTTTGGTATTGCTCAGATAGGAAGGTCATTTCGAAACGAAATAGCTCCGCGTGATTTTATTTTTCGCGTTCGCGAACTGGAAATCATGGAGTTTGAGTACTTTATTGCAGAAGAAAGTTGGAAGGAACAGTTTGAATATTGGAGAAAAAAAATGGAGGAGTGGTTTTATGCTCTTGGGTTTAGCAAAGAAGATATCCGCGAGATAGAAATTCCAGACAGTGACCGCGCTCATTATTCTAAGAGGACAGTCGATTTTCATTTTAATTTTCCCCATAAATTTGATGAAATTGGAGGCATTGCCTATCGTACCGACTTCGATCTGAAAAACCATATTGAGGAAAGTAAGGTTGACCTAATGTACCTTGATCAAGCAACCAACAAAAAATTTATTCCTCATGTTCTTGAGCCGACTTTCGGATTGGGTCGTCACGTCTTGGCTGTAATATCGAAAGCATACTCTGAAGACGAATTGGGCGGAGAAAAAAGAATCGTACTCAAGTTTCCTCCTCGTTTGGCGCCGGTTAAGGTGGCGGTTTTTCCTTTGTTGAGGAACAAGCCAGAGTTGGTGGCTAAAGCACGGGAAGTTTATGGTGAGGTCAAAAAAGTGGTCCCTCAAACACTGTGGGATGATAACGGCAACATTGGTAAGAGGTATCGAAGGCAAGATGAAATAGGCACACCGTTTTGTGTCACAGTTGATTTTGACTCGCTCGAAAAAGGAGACGTAACTGTTCGTGATCGCGACTCAGGAAAACAGGAAAGAATCGCAATCATCGACCTTAGCGTATATCTTAAAGACAAGCTATCGGGCTAGAACTTCTCTTTGTTTTATCAGCCGAAGATGTTTTGGGTCGTTTTCCTGTGCTAAAATAAAAATTATGAAATTTCAAAGAAAGGTTTTAGAAAATGGGTTGCGAATAATAACCGTGCCAGACAAAAATAGTTTAGCGGCAACTTGCCTTGTTTTAGTAGAGGCTGGATCTAAATATGAGACAAAACAAATAAATGGTGTTTCTCACTTTTTAGAGCACATGTGTTTTAAGGGGACGACAAAACGTCCGAAAGCATTGGATATAACTTCCGAACTTGATTCTCTTGGTGCTCAATACAATGCTTTTACTGCTCAGGAATACACGGGTTACTATGCAAAAGTTCGGGCCGAAAAACTCGATCAGGCTCTTGATATAGTTTCAGATATCTATTTGAACCAGATTTTTGATCCAGCCGAAATAGAAAAAGAGAAGGGGGTTATAGTCGAAGAGATAAACATGTACGAGGATATGCCCCAGCGCAAAGTGCAGGATCTGATTATGAAAGTTTTATACGGAGACCAGCCTGCTGGATGGAACGTGGCTGGCGAGAAGGATATTGTGCGCAGTCTTACACGCGATAATTTTATCGATTATCATTCTAAACACTATGTAGCCAGCGGTACCACGGTTGTCGTTGCGGGTAATTTTGATGAGACAATTACGGTCGAAAAAATAGAGAAACTTTTTTCTGATATTTCGGCAAAAGAAAAACATTGCAAACCGGAAACTAAAGAGAACCAACAGTTACCCCAGGCAGAGATTTTTTTCAAAGAATCTGATCAATCGCATTTAGTTTTGGCTTTCCGAACCTGTAACATTTTTGACGAGAGATATTATGCCCTAGAGGTATTGTCGGGGGTTTTGGGCGGGGGAATGAGTTCGCGGCTTTTCCAGCGCATTCGAGAACAGATGGGAGCTGCCTACTACATTGGTTCTCGTCACGACGCCTATACTGACCACGGGTATCTCGAGATATCGGCCGGGGCTGATAACAAAAGAACAAAAGAGGTGGTTTCCGCGGTTCTAGAGGAGGTGGCGCGGCTGAAAAATGATGCCATTGGTGACAAAGAACTTCAAACAGCTAAAGATTATCTCATTGGAAACATGTTTTTGAACTTGGAGACCTCAGATTCCATTGCCAGCTTTTTTGGGGGGCAAGAAGTCTTGAGACAACCAATGATGAACCCAAACGATGTCGCCGCCAAAATGCAGGCGGTAACTTCTGAAGATTTACTAGCTGTGGCAAATCAGTTTATAAAAAACGATAGGCTTAACTTTGCTTTAGTTGGCCCTTACAAAAATTCAGGTGACTTTTCAGATGTGCTCAGTGTGTTATAATCATTTTGGATGAAGAACGAACCCAATATTAATATAAGTATAACGTTAGGATCTGCGATTAAGGCTATTTTGGCCTTGCTTTGCGTGTATCTTCTCTATTGGCTAAGCGACATAGTGCTAGTTCTTTTAACGTCTGTTGTGTTGGCATCAGCTATAGAGCCAATGGCCAGGCGTTTGATGGACTTTAGGCTGCCAAGAGTCATAGCAGTGATTGCCATATATTTGATTTTGTTCATTATAGTTTTTGCTATCGTTTTCTTGTTCTTACCAAACTTTTTGCAGGAATTTGCGAACTTTGTTGGATTGATTCCCAAGGCTGTTAAAGCGTTAGATGTTTTTGGATTTTTGCCAGACACACAAGTTGAATATCTTGATTACATAAAAGATGTTGTAGTCGGGAACATGTCTACCTTTTTGCCGGGCGTGCAAGACATAATGTCTGGTACTTCTTCCGGATTTTTGGCGATGACCCAAATGCTTGTTGGCGGTGCCTTAGATTTTATCTTGATAATAGTTTTTTCTTTTTATCTCGCGGTACAAGAAGATGGCGTGGCCAATTTGCTGGCGCTTGTTGTTCCTCTGAAACACGAAAAGTATATTCTAGACCTTTGGAAAAGATCGCGAAGCAAAATAGGGTTTTGGATGCAAGGACAAATTTTTCTTGGTCTTCTGATGGGCGTTTTCGTTTTTCTTGGTCTGACAATTTTGAATATAAAATATGCCTTAGTCCTGGCGATTATAGCGGCCATATTTGAGTTGATACCAGTTTTCGGACCAATTCTTGCGGCGGTTCCGGCAGCTTTCATTGGTTTTTCCACAAGTCCCGTCGTCGGTCTGACCATCTTGGGTTTTTACATTATCATTCAACAATTTGAGAGTCACCTAATTTATCCTCTCATAATGCGTAAAATAGTTGGTGTGCCCCCTCTTCTTGTCATTTTGGCTTTGCTTGTTGGGGCTAGACTGGCGGGTTTTCTGGGAATAATATTAGCAGTACCTCTGTCTGCCATAGTCATGGAACTCGTTAACGATATGGAAAAGAGTAAAAGATTTTTCGCTGAGGAGTCTGAAACCAAGTAACTAATTTAAAAATTTATCTAAGTATGTCTAAAAAGGTTTATTTAACAACGACCTTGCCTTATGTTAACGCTGAGCCGCATATAGGTTTTGCGCTTGAAATCATACAGGCAGATGCCGTGGCCAGATATTTCTCTTTAAGAGGGGATGAAGTCTTTTTCAATTTTGGCACAGATGAGCATGGTCAAAAAATTTACGAAAAAGCCATAGAACAAAAAAAAGATCCGCAGGCATACGTTGATGAATACGCGGCGAAGTTTGACAAACTTAAGGAAGCGCTAAATTTAAGTTATAACAATTTTATTCGTACCACAGACGCGCACCACGTTATGGCTGCAAAGGAATTTTGGAAAAAGTGCGACGCGGCGGGCGATATTTATAAGAAAAATTACAAAATAAAGTATTGTGTTGGATGTGAACTGGAAAAAACCGAGTCTGAACTAATTGATGGTAAATGCCCCATTCATCCATCTAAGGAGCTTGAAATCAGAGAAGAGGAAAATTACTTTTTTAGATTTTCTAAATACCAAAAGGCTCTTCTTGATTTGTACGCCAAGACCCCTAACTTTGTATTGCCGGAGAGCAGATTTAACGAGATAAGGAAGTTTGTCGAGGGCGGGCTGGAAGATTTCAGCATTTCCCGTTTAAAGAGCAAGATGCCTTGGGGCGTGCCTGTCCCGGGGGACGATGACCATGTTATGTATGTCTGGTTTGACGCTCTTGTTAACTATATCTCGGCTATAGGTTGGCCTGATGAAACGGATAAATTTAACGCCTGGTGGCCAGTGATTCAATTTGCAGGTAAAGACAACCTGCGACAGCAGTCGGCGATGTGGCAGGCAATGCTTATGTCAGCGGGGATAGTGCCGTCGCGTCAAATAATGATTCATGGTTTTATAATCAGC
>JBAZWX010000060.1:4379-5001 GCA_041660145.1 Minisyncoccota bacterium
TAATCAGCGGTGGGCAAAAAATGAGCAAGAGTTTGGGAAATGTAATAAGCCCTTTTGATTTAGTTAATGAATATGGAACGGACGCTGTTAGATACTATCTCTTGCGCGAGATGCCTCCTTTTGAGGACGGGGATTTAACCGTTCTAAAGTTTAAGGATGCTTACAACGCGAACTTAGCGAATGGCCTTGGAAATTTAGTAAGTCGTGTAATGAAAATGTCTGAAAACTACATTGGCGCGCCTGTGGCGGTTGCCGACTGCGGATTACCTCCAGAATATGAGGCCGGATTGCAGAGTTTTGAGTTTAATAAATCTATGGATTACGTTTGGAAATTGATTGCCGAGGCAGATCATTTCATCCAAGAATCCAAACCGTTTACTTTGTATAAAACAGAACCAGATAAAGCCAAACTTATTGTTGCTGACCTTGTGGCGCGCGTAAATGAAATAGGTTTTTTGCTTGCCCCGTTAATGCCTGATACTTCTAGAAAAATAAAGGAGGCTGTTGCGACAAATAAATTAACGACCCCTCTTTTCCCTAGGAAAGAATAATAATAACACTTTGTAAAATGGAAACGCATAAGATGGCAATTGAAAGTAGTTTACAAAAAGGAGTAGATATT
>JBAZWX010000061.1:0-3752 GCA_041660145.1 Minisyncoccota bacterium
CACTAGGCATGTTTTGATTTGACAACGTCCTTCCTCCTTTGGTCCGCCGAAGCTCGAAGAGCGAAGGCTACATTTGGTAAGTCCCGCCAGATGGCGGGTAAACTCCGCCTCTTACTGAAGACTACCTTTGGTCCGCCGAAGTGTACTCACAAAGGCGATCTTTCTGATGCCAGCTGAAAAAGCCGGCTTCAGGGAAGTTCTAACATACAAAATTAAAAAAGACAATCAAACGAAAAAGGTCCCCGTCCTCACACAAAGGTGAAAACAGAGACCAAAAACAAGGAAAATTCAAAAACCGTCAACCCATCGAGGCGGCAAGCGTGGAAAACAAAACCACCAGCATACCACCAAGGGCCATACCAAAACCCAGACCAATCATAAATTTCTTCACTCTTACCGCTAGTTCGCATGGGGAAAAAGGTAACAGAATAGGGCTACGATGAAGGGTGCCCAAGAAGCCAGCCACATGTTATAGCCGACTCTACAAAGTTCGCTGTAGGAATGGAGACTCATTTTCACCACCATCCCCAGACATTTTCGTCACCCGTGATTTCGCAATACTTGCAAAGCACCCAACTGATAGCAGAGCCAGCAACAACTTGCATTCCAAACCAGCAAACTGGACAAACAATGAGAGCAGCGCAAGCTCCCCCAAACGTCACAGAAAAGGAATGGGTAACCGCTGCCCAATCAATACCATAGCAGAGAAAACCCAGTGTTTCAGCGGAACAAAACGACATCCACAAAATTGGCGACCAACCAAGAAGGAGCGCGCCAACAAAGAAACAAAGAAGGATTGAGTTAGTCTCCCCGCCAAGTTTGTAAACCATTCCGTAGTCACCGCCGTTGAAAAAACCTATGACCATCGAGGCGAGCAAGACAAAACAGAAAATGGAAAATTTACAACCGCTAGAAAAACCAAACCAGGAAAGAACATGGGAGATAACCGTTGTTTCCTTTTCCGCGATTTGTTCCACGGCCTTTCCTCCTTCGGTAAGCCGAAGCTCGAAGAGCGAAGGCTACCTTCGGTCCGCCGTAACTTTAGTGCAGGCGACCTTCGGTAAGCCGAAGCTCAACGAGCAAAGGCTGCCTTTGATCCGCCGAAGTGTACTCACGAAGGCGACCTTCGGCTCATTCGTATCTTGCCTCCCTTATAAACAGACAATCGGTAAAAGCACGCTTCAAATCTTTGTATAGTCCAGATATTTTTGTTGAAACAGTCCCAGCCATGCGCCGCTCACGCATCTCTGCACAAATTTGGGCGTAGTCATGCCAAAGGGCTCTGGCAATTCCTTCGCTCTTTACCTGACGAAAAGCCTCGGCAAGAGCAAAAAGTCGCTCGCTCAACTTTGGACGAATCAATTTACTTTTGCATGGTGCCAGAAATCTTTTTCTGCGAGAAAGTAAGGACATGTCTTTACTCCTCAAACTCGACAAAAGGTGACTCTTCGAGAGCTTTTCTCATACCGCTGTAAAGCTTGAACGTCTTATTTTCCTCTGTTATAGAACCATCCGCGACTCCAGATCCAACAATTTGAGCGATAGCTTCACACTCACCCAGGATGTTTTCAATATCATCGGAACATTCTGCCTCTTTGATTTTCTTGATGGCAGAAATGATCCTGTTGTTGATAGACATCGGGAGAGAACTGTTAGTTGTCAACGTAGCCTCCTTGCCGCCGGCTAGATACCGGCGTTGTGGCCTTTCGAGATATTTCTATCACACAAAGTGAAAAAATGAAATGACTGTGGTTTTGCCTACTTGGAAGCCGAGCTTCCAAGTAGACGGTCTTCCTTTGATATTTCTATAAGCCTATTATATTTAGCAACTCTTTCACCTCTAGCAGGTGAACCCAATTTTAGGCCAAAAGCGCCAACCCCAACCGCAAAATCAGCAATAAAGTCATCATTTGTTTCTCCGCTGCGGTGCGATGCTACAACCTGCCATCCGCTCTCCTTTGCAAAGGCCACTGCATCCGCCGCTTCTGTTATTGTTCCTATTTGGTTTGGTTTTATGATCACCGCATTCGCGCTTTTCTTTTCAACGGCCTCTTTTATTTTTTCGACATTTGTGACAGTAAGATCATCACCAGTAATTAAAACGTCTCCTCCCATATCCGCTGTTACACTGGAAAACGATGCAAAGTCATCTTCTCCAAAAGGATCCTCGAGATATATAAAATTTGGCCAACGAGATTTAATCTCTTTGTAAATTGCCACCAGATCAGCTGGTTTTTTAGAAAAGGAACTAGCTGCGACGTCGACCCCGACATCTACTTTATCTTGATATCCGCATACCGATATCGATTCATGCAAAAATTCAAATGGTTGAACATTGTCTTTACAATCAGGAGCGTATCCGCCCTCGTCTCCCACATTTAAAACTTCGTCCCCAAATCTTTTGGCAAGAATTTCGCCGAGTTTTTTATACATCAACTTTGCCATGTCGACAGAGTCGGCCATATTCCCCGCTTTTGGTATCAACAGATACTCCTGAAAATCTAGGTTGTTTCCGGCATGTTTCCCTCCGTTTATAACATTAACAAAAAGTCTAGTTTGCAGATTGGGCGTAAAAGAAAACTGATTTGATATATGTTTCCAAAGAGGGAGACCACCGGCCAATGCCATCGCGCGACAAAAGGCCATTGAAATGCCAAGTAAAGAATCGGCCCCAAGTTTTGATTTATTTTTTGTACCATCGAGTTTAATTAACTCATCATCTAGTTGGCGCTGGGTTGTAAAATCACGACCGATCAACGACGACGCTATTATTTTTTCGACAGCAACAACAGCTTGATCGTCCGGCAAATCAACTGCCTCGTGTGAACCAACGCTTTTCCCTTGAGGAACTGCGGCCTGCACCTGAAATTTGCCATCAAGTTCTAACCCGACTTCAATAGTCCATTCGCCACGCGAGTCTAAAATTTTTTTTGCAGATAACTTTGTGATTTTAGACATAGGCTAAGCCACTTTGTTTTTCGGGTTTCCCTCGATAAATGATCTTATGTTTTCTACGGTCGTATCCAAAATTCTCAAAATAGCCTCCTTTGTGTTGAAGGCATTGTGAGGAGTAATAACAACATTTGGTAAATCAATAAGCGCATGATTGGCAACAACTGTTCTATAACTTGACGCAGACAAAGAAGATCCAGCAACTGCGCCAAGTTCGTTTTGAGTGGCCGGTTCTTCCTCTAAAACATCTAACCCGGCACCAGCCAATTGCCCACTGGCGAAAGCGCATAAAAGCGCCTCTGTTTCGATAACTCCCCCACGTGCCGTGTTAACCAAAACCGCACCATGTTTTATAAGTTTTATATTCTCGGCATTCAAAAGATGGTGGGTGTCTTTGTTGTATGGTACATGAATTGTAAGAACATCACTTTCCGCAAGCACCTCTGGCAGTGTTTTGTAAACAAAGCCTATCTCTTGCGCCACCTTGGTATTTTGAAGTACATCGTAAGCGATTATGTTCATACCAAACCCCTTGGCTATCTTTGCAGCATGATACCCAATACGGCCGGTCCCGATTACTCCTATCGTTTTGCCAAGCAGGTCAAAACCAGTGAGACCGTCCTGAGAAAAGTTGCCAACCTCTTTCACCCGACTATTCGCCAGACAAATTTTTCGTGATACCGCCAACAAAAGTGCAAAAGCGAATTCTGCCACAGTGTTTTCCCCATAGTAAGGAACGTTCTGAACAATCGCCCCTCGAGATTTGGCTGCTTCAACATCTATATGGTCAACACCGGTCG
>JBAZWX010000061.1:3762-4995 GCA_041660145.1 Minisyncoccota bacterium
TTGGAAATTTTTCTATGACAGATTTATCCAATCGCGAATCAACAAAAGGGACCAAAATATCACTGTCTGTTTTCTGTGGTGTATGTACCGCGTTTAGCCCGACGTCGACATATTCCAATTCCAAGGAGCCTTTCAAATCTGCTAATTTACTTTCGACATAATCCTTTTCGAATTGTTTAAGTTCAAAAAAAGTAGCTTTCATATATTTATCTAATTTTATCTAATCCCTTTTCGGCACCTCCAACCATAAGCGCCTGATTCTCATGTTCGTAAACATCGATGATCGTTTTGATGACAACATCTGGATTGAGAGACATACTTTCTATTCCCTTTTCTATCAAGAACCTGGCAAAGTCTGGATAATCAGAAGGGGCCTGACCACAAATACCTATATACTTCCCTCTCTCGCGGCACTTATCAATGACATCACCAATAAGCTTTTTGACCGCCTCGTCTTTTTCGTTTGATACATGGCTAACAATTCCAGAATCGCGATCAAGACCAAGGGTGAGTTGAGTTAAGTCGTTAGAACCGATAGACATGCCGTCAAAAATATCCAAAAATTTGTCCGCCAGTAGAACATTCGATGGTATTTCACACATCACGTAAACAGGGGTCGTCTCAACATTTGAAAGAGACATTTCCTTGGCAACATATTTTGAATAGATACCGGCCTCGGACATTGCCTCCAGGACCTTTTTGCCTTCTTCTACTGTGCGACAGAAAGGCACCATTGGAATTATGTTTTTAAGACCCATCTCCAGTCTGGCTTTTTGAACCGCCAAACATTCGAGCATAAAAGCTGGCTTAAACTTCGGATCGTAATAACGGGAGGCACCTCTCCATCCAATCATCGGGTTCTCCTCCTTTGGTTCGTAGTTATACCCGCCCAAAAGTCCGCGATACTCGTTTGTTTTGAAATCAGAAAATCTGACAATGACCGGGTTTGGGAAAAAGGCCGCCCCTATTTTGGCTATACCAAAGGCTAGATTGTCGATATAAAACTCGACTCCATTTTTCCACCCGGAAGTTTTTTTATCGATCTCTTTTCTGACTTTAACGTCTTGTTTTTTGTATTCGATAAGAGCCATCGGGTGAATGCCAATTGTAGAAGCAATTATAAACTCCTCTCGAGCCAACCCCACTCCAGAAACTGGCAAGAAAGATTTTTCAAACGCCATATCTGGCATGGCAATATTTACCATTATTTTCGTTTTGGTTTTTGGGACAGTA
>JBAZWX010000062.1:0-4888 GCA_041660145.1 Minisyncoccota bacterium
AATAAAACCAGACCCGCCACCAACCTGTTTTCGCTCCGTGCCATTCTGTCTTAACTGAGGTATTTGTATCTTGAAATTCGGTCCCAAAAGTCCCCCGAAAGGATCTTCGGTTGAGTAAAAACTTTCCATAATAGGCACATCTTTAGAAATGTAGATAGAGACAACTGCGGGATTTGCCCTGGCAACAGCATCCACTATCATCGTCTCCTGAGTAAACAATGATTTTAAGACTTTCTGCTGATCACTTGCTTCCTGTTTATCCATCTTGCGAAGGTTGTCTTGGTCCGTTATATATCCACCAGCAAAATAGTTAAAAATTTTTGTCCTATTAGCGGACGCAAAACCAATTAACGCTCCAATGGCAATAATATTGATAAAAAATACGACGAGGAGCACGAAAAACAGGCTCCTGATATTTTCTTTTGTTATGTTTTTCATAATTTAAAAAGCTCCTAATAATATTGAGTTTATTATAACAAATAGAAAATAAGAAAAGTTTTTATATGTTACAATTAAAAAGTATGGAGAATAAAAAACCACAAACGGCACTATTGGCCTGGATAACGAAAGAGCATATCCACGGGAAAAAAGACAAAGACTGGATATGGGCAGTGGCCATTATTGGTATCGCAACGGCAATAGGTTCTGTTTTACTTTCCAACTGGCTTTTTGGGTTGTTTGCGATTCTGGCGGCAGGGGCATTAATTTTAAGAGGGCAGAGAGAGCCAGCAGTTCTCGACATAGCTGTAACCAATCAAGGAATAAACATATCCAGCGAATTTTTTCCGTTCGACGCGATAGAATCATTTTGGATAAGAGAAGAAAAAAACGGGGCAAAAATTTTAGTTTTAAGAACATACGCCAAAATAATGCACCTCGCCAGAATTTCCATGGAAAACACCGACCCAGAAAGTGTGAGAGAAGTCTTGATTAAGTTCATTCCAGAAACGTACCATCAAAAGAATTTAGTAGATGTTACTTCTGACTGGCTAGGGTTTTAGGTTGGGAATTTAAAATTTTTATGCTAGCCTAAGAATACAATTAGGTATTTTCCCCTCGTAGTTTAATGGATAGAATATGAGCTTGCGGAGCTTACGATGGAGGTTCGATTCCTCCCGAGGGGACCGCGTAAAGACTTATTTGCAACAAGTCCACGCGGCTTTGCCAAGTGGACGAAGTGAAAACTTAGTCTTTAGCGAGTCGCGTGAAAATAAAGACCAACAAACGTTGGGGTTTATTTTTTTACGCGACAGCGAGATGGTACCTGGCCCGAGAGCAGCCAATTTATTGGCTGCGTGGAGGAATCGAAAGATTTTCCATGTTTTTGAGCTGTTAAGCGAAAAAACCAGAAAATCACGCGGCGTAGCCGAGATTCACTCTTGTTCCCCCAGGGGGCTACGGCTTGGTGAAGCAAAAAACAAACGAAG
The DNA here is from genome assembly GCA_041660145.1 of Minisyncoccota bacterium. GTDB lineage: Bacteria > Patescibacteriota > Minisyncoccia > Phycocordibacterales > UBA12445 > JBAZWX01. Next base: position 1,428 of record JBAZWX010000062.1, read on the forward strand.
TTATATCCGAGAAAACAAAAACAAAGACCCCAGCGATACGGGGTCTTTGTTTTTGTTTATTAATTTTTATTTAAACAGGCCCTGAAGATTCTGTAAGCTGGCCATATTCATTATACTTCTAAGCAAACTGGTTGGCCTCGTTGGAATATTCTCCGTTCCGGCTGGCGGAGGAACATATCCTCCTTGATCTCCTGGAGGTGGCATTACTGCTCCACCAGACGGTGGAACATAATTGCCACTTGGAGGGTTTCCCATATCTCCTGACGGGGGAACATACCCTCCTTGGTCGCCAGGCTGAAACATCATACCGCCAGAACCAGAAGGTGGAACATAACCACCAGAAGGCCCGGGGCCGTAATTAACCCCCTGATCACCAGGTGGCATCATTCCACTTGAAGGCTGGACGTACCCCCCACCCTGTGGAGGTACAAACTGTCCATTTTGATTATCCATTCGTGGGACGAAACCATTCTGATCTCCGCTCGGAGGCATGTAACCTCCCTGACCACCAAATGACTGAGATCCTCCCTCCTGTCGTGGAACATACGTTTGTTGACCTTCTGGAATGGCCTTGTCTGTCATTCCTTGTGGAAAAACAGGGGCAGACGGGACCATCATGTTTTGTTGTGAACCATTCTGATTATCATTACGTGGCATTGAACCATTTTGTGATGGATCAATATTGGAGCTACTCACACACATACTTTTGACCTGATCCCACCACTGATTTTGTGGACAAACTGGAACAGGACCGTTGAAACCTCTTACACATCCATTTCTGCCCGGGTCCCAAGTTTCACCGTTTGGACACTGTATTTCTTGCTGGTTTTGTTGTTGTTGACCATATTGGGTAGGCATCATTGGTCGTCCTTGGTAGGATGACGACCCTATCCCATACTGCTGTGTCGGTAACATGTTTTGTCCACCGCCAAAGAAACCGTTAAACCACCCACCCTGTTGAGGCTGCTGCTGATAAGAACCTTTATCTTGAACCTTCGGAGCATATGGATCTTCTGTTTGCTCTCCCTTAGGAGCGTAAGGATCTACCGTTTGTTCACCTTTTGGAGCATAAGGGTCTTCTGTTTGAACTCCATCTTTGTATTGAACCTTTGTCTCAGTGCCCTGTCCAGGATTTTGAGCGCCACCAAACCAGCCACCAAACCAACCATTTTGTTGACCTTGTTGGGGCTGACCCTGATCTGGCGCAGGCATTGGGTAAGGGCCCTGCTGTTGATAATCCATCTTTGGTCTATCTCTTTTTAGAATAGGGAGGTCAACATTAAACTCCTGGCTACACTTTGTAGCCACTTCACGTGTTTTGTCAGATTCTATATAGCCATTACCATTAAGAATAAGCGGTACCTCCATATATGGAAGGCCTGCATCATTCACGCCGCTGACAACGCAATCTTTAAAACCTTGCGGGTAGGAAGAAACCTGAGCAGGGGGTGGCATCATAGAATCGCTGGATGAAGGTTGGCTTGTATTGGAGACCGGAGGAGCACCGACCGGATTATCTAACCATTTTGTGTAAGCATCTATGGCTTTTTGTTTTTCTTCAGGGCTCATCACCTGAGCAGGAACAAACGACTGGTTGAACCCTGGACCAAACTGATTACCCCCTGGAAACATCCCCTGTTGGGAAAAATCTGATGGACCGGTCCCCGGAGCGAACTGTTGAGACATCATAGGATTCATCCCAAACTGACCCTGTTGGAAGGCCATATCAACTGTTTTTTGAACTTTCTTTTCGATAAAACCTTTTGGTATCATGCCCATCTTTGACGCGTCAGCCAAACAAAGTTGGCCATTACTTGCGCAAAACTGGTCAACTTCTGCTTGATTGTTAAATTCCTTTCCGGCAAAGAAAATCTTTTGTCCTGCTTTTGTTTGAGCTGAAAATCTTTTTTCCGCCTCTTGTCTCATTGTCGCCACGTTGTCACCCTCCAGTATTCTACTTTTTATCTCATCAACTATTTCCTTGGCTCCTGGATCAGATTTCAGAAGTTCCTCAAGTCTAGTGGAGAGCATTTTTGAGGCCTTATAGCAAGCCTCGCCATTCTCCGGCATATCACACACGGACTGTGGGTCGCCCGTAACACCCTCTTTGGCCATCTCCTCTTTCATTATCTGGCTGACCTTCAAGCCCGCACCGAAACTATTCTTCTGGTCCTCCGGCATAAAACTCATACAAGACTGCGGGTCTTTAGCACATGTGTTAAGATCAGCCCCGCTTGCCTTAAGACTTTCAAACATATCCAAAACATCTTTTTTGTCCTTCTCTGTCCTCCATCCATTGGCAATCATGAAGTCCATCCCCTTTTCTACCGCGTCCATGTTTCCCTTCATTCCTTGTTCCTGTAGATAAAAACCTATCGCTGAAGAATCATACAAAACTTTTCCGTCTACCGTTACAAAAACACTGTTTTCTGCTTTCTTGTTGTAGAAGCTCACCCCTTCCTCAACTTGTTTATATATTTTTTCAAGTTCTGCCGCTCCGTCTTTGCCAAAAAACTCATTAGCGAGTGTTTTGCAAATCTCGGGAATACCAGCCTTTTTTGCCGCAGCATCTGGATTTAGACAAAAATTTCCACAACCGTTTACAGTATTGTCACCACATTGATATTTACCACTAACCAAAGCTTCTCTTAACTTTAAAGAGTTATCAGAACTCAACATTTTATCCTTCGCCTGATCAGGCATAAAAGATTGTACTGATGGATCCTTTGCCAATTTAAAACAAGCTCTCATCTTCTCCACTGGAGCTGTTTCTGGATCCATAACCTTGCACTCTTCCACCGTGACTCCCGCGGACACAGCTGCCTCTGCAACCTTTTCAGCCCTTTTCACGACCGAAGATTCAACACCAAGTTTTTTTGCAGCGGTCGGATCCTTTGCCAACAAATCCTGTGCAGCCTGAATTATGGCTTTTTCGAATTCTTCTGGACTTTTTGCCTCTTGAAGCTTCGACATAACTTGCCCCTGGTAAGAATCGGCCATCCCTTTTACCGCCGGGTCTTTATCGTAAACACCCAACTGGTTAGCTAACTGAAAGTTGCTGTCAAAATTTTGCGAAAAAGTCTTTTCGCATTCTTCTTTTGACTGGCAACCCAACCTGTCAGCCAGTGGTTTAAGATCTTCTGGCACAGCTTCCGCGGCAAATACCACTCCCTGCATGCCCAAGAGTATCACCGTCAGAAATGCCAAACTTTTAAAAATATTTTTCATTTCCTTAAAAATTATTTAGAAAAAGGATTTAAGAGTTTTTGTGTCTTCTCAAACGGATTTACGTTGACACTGTCGAGAGGATTAACCGCCTGAAAAGGATTCGCAGCCTTTGCTAAATCTTCTGCGGCTTTTTTGGCAGCCTCTTCTGCAAGTTTTTTGGCGTCATCCTGGGCTTTGACATAACCAACCTCGTAGCCCTTACTGTTGCCATACCAATATCCGCCGCCCAACCC
>JBAZWX010000063.1:0-4791 GCA_041660145.1 Minisyncoccota bacterium
GACCTTCTTTGGAGAATCAAACGGTAAGGTGCGAGCATTCTCGCAAAGTTCGCGAATACTATCGACGCCGTTGTTAGATGCACCATCTAGCTCATAGAGATCTTTCTCGGTACAACCAATTTCGCGCGCCAAAATACGAGCCACGCTAGTTTTGCCTGTTCCTCTCGGACCAGAAAAAATATAGGCATGAGAAACCCGGTCAAGCTTTAGAGCGCTCTCAAGAACCTTAACAACTTGTTCTTGCCCAATAATTTCCTTAAATTTTTGTGGCCTATATTTTCTGTAAAATGCGATAGACATTGTGATTTAAATTATATCAGGAGCCGGGGCATGACAAATGCGCATGCCGTTATCAAGAACTCTTGCGACCGCCGCGGCCAAAGTGAGACGATGTGGAATATCTATTTTGCCGTCAGCACCAAGCACACGAAACTTTTCATAATAACTATTGTAAAAGTTGGACAAGGAAAGAAGGTAGCCAGCCAACACCGCGGCATTGTCTGATTCGGCGGCCTTAAGAACAACGCGCGGGAAGTCAAGAATCTGCTTTACTAAAACCAACTCTTCACCGTTTAAAGACTCACCGACTTCTAATTTGTCAGCTATCTTTGATACGCCGCTTTTTCGCACGATACTTTTGGCTCGGGCAGAGGTGTACATTATGTATGCACCACCAGACTCCTCAAATTGCGCAATCGTTTTTGTCAGATCTTTGTTTATAAAGATGGGAAACCTACGCTCCTGTTTTACGTCGTTAAAAACGATAGAACCGACCGCAATCATTCGGGCATTTACATCTTTCTCCTTGTCAGACAAGCCGGCATCGTTTCGTTCATCATATTTCTTTCTGAAATATTTTATCGATTCATTTATTAGACTGGCAACGTTAAGCGCCCCATCCCGACTTGAAAGTTTCTTCTTGGAATCAGCGTCAAGATAAAAACCGTGACTAAGATGAGCCAGGTTAACATCGCGATCAAGTAAAAGTCCCAACTGCTTTGCTGCTTCAAAAAGCCTTTCAAAATATTCCTTCTGCTCCTGCCCAACTTCATAAACCAATCTGTCGGCGTTAAAGGTTTTATTTCTATATTCGATACTGGCAAGATCACGCGTTGCATAAATGGTAGCGCCATCAGCCCTTCCTAAAACAAGCCTTCTGTAATCATCAAGCAAGGTTATGTACGCTCCAACATCTTTATCTGCACCGTCACACCTAGATTTATACTCGTCTTCTGAAGCATCTCCGCTTTTTAGCTCTTGCAGGGCGGCATGTTTTTCCTTATCGGCTAGCTCTTGTGTAAACTTGAAAATTTTTCCAGATTTTATTCCGCGGTCCAAAAGTTCCTTGCCCATTGGTGCAAAAAAACTTTCACCGGTCAGATAGTCGTGTCGTACATCTAAGAGATCGTAAAATTCAGCAAACTCCTCAAGGCTCCAACCGCGCATTTGCTGCCACAGCGAAACCTCTTCTTTGTCGCCTGCTTCAAGCCTACAAAAACGGTCGCGGGCAGCTTTGTCGAAAATTTTGTATTTATCAACAAATTCAGCGTAGGTATTAAATGGGCCAAAATAATCAACTAAACGACTTTTTGCTTCGATACTCAGCTTGTTGAAAGTCTCCTCACTCCCTGCGACTTTTTCTCCCTCCCTATAAATTAGATAGATCGAATAAAGAAGATCGTTTTTGTTAGTGCTACCAACTATTTTGTCTTTCCAATGGATATAGCCTTCCATTATATATGTCACACCGCCCCAATCGTTTAGATAGTTAAGACGATGAACCGTATATCCAACTGCTTCGTAAATATTTGCCAAAACTTCACCGGCAATAGTTGATCGAATGTGGCCCGGATGCAAATGCTTGGCCATGTTCGGACTCGAATAATCTATAACGATCGATTTATCAGAGTAAAAATCAAGCTCGCCGTACCTGTCGTTAAAAGAAAAGACCTCACCAAGGGCAGAAAAAGTTTGGTTATCATCTAAGATAAGATTTACGTAGATGCCCATTTGTTCTACGCTCTTAACTAAACCACTGGCCACAAGTGGCGACGCTTCAATGGCCGAAATTATTTTAGGAACAATTTCCTTCGTGTACGTTTCCGCTCCCTTCCCTTTCAAAAAAGATGGTATTTTAACGGCAACATCAGCCTTATACTTATTTCTGTCCAAAAAAGAAATGTCTATATCGTGACCGGTTATAAAATCGTTGCAAGCCAAAGAGATAGCCGCGTCTAAACGAATTACAAAATATCCCTCCGGGCGAACATAACCCCGCTCTTTTCTGCGAGACAAAACTTCACCAGCTTTTTTGATGATCGAAGTATTTATTTCATCATTTATTTTTTTGAGCGAGTTCGTTTCTTCCATAACCCCTAGTATACCAAAAAGCCCGCCTAAACGGCGAGCCAGAAGACCTAAAGACCATACAACACTAGGCAATGGCAAAAACATCGGTATAATCACCAACCCAAGAGTTGATATAGTCAGAATATTTTCCACATACTATTCCCCTCCTGTTGCCTTGTGGTCTGGACGATAAATGATCCTCACAGACTGAGTCTCTCTATCAAACATCGCGCCAACTACCTCGAGACGACCAGAATCTACAAGAGGACCAATAATGAAACGGGTACCACGAATTCGGTCAACAGTTCTTTTGACGTTAGCCTCAGTGGCCTTAGTGGCAAGAACTTCCCCTGTCACTCCTGCCTTGGTGGCATCTGTGATACCAATTCTGATCGGAGCAAAAACCGCCCCAACAGAACCCTTAGCTTCGGCGCCGTCGATAACCGCTTGGGCCAAACGACATTTCTCTTCCCCAAGAACAATAACCAGCGGCGTGTTTTCGACATGAGGATAAAACTCGATACTTCCCAAAATAGGATCGTCCGGTACAAGGCCGGCAGTTTTGATGACAGCACCACCAGCACGCACGACCACAATATTGTTGTGAGAAAGAAAAACACGTGGATCAGGAAGAGAGTCAGAACACATAAGTACAACCGCCATCGCGCCAGTCCCAAGTTCATATTCAATCGATTGCAAGCGAGAATCTTCTGGATCATTCGGGATGCCGGATACAAAATTCTTGTTATTGGAAAGAAGAATATCAAGAACAGTTGACGGATCGGCCGGATAAACGGGAGCAGTAAAAACCAAAACAAAAATCAGAGCGACAAAAAGTGCGCAAATTTCTCTTTGCATGTTTGTGTTCGCCTCCGTGTTTGTTGTCGACGTACGCCCAAGATCAAGTATAACAAAACAAGAAAAACGGGCAAAAGAAATTCCCGCTTACACGATGCAAGCGGGAGAAAAAACAAAAACAAGACTAGGTCAGTTCAAGACTGAGGTTTTGCGGAGGGTCAGAACGCGGAAATTTGAATCCCAACCATCCCCGCCAACAGCACCGATAACCCACTTCGTGCCGTTACGATACAGACACGCGAAGCACGGGTTCCCTCGGCCATCAACCCAGAGGGTATTCGGAAGTACCAGTATGTAGTTGTCCCATTGGTTGGGAATAAGTCCAAACGAAGCAAGTCGCTCACCATCAGACTGGCTAGCCGAATACGGGCCAGCAGCAACAATGGCTCTGATTGAAAACTCCACAAAGCCTACGGGACCTTCCTTGCCGGTCACAACCTCGACAGGTTCAAGGATTTCGGCGTCGGGAATACCCTGAGGCCAGTTCCAAACAAGAATATAACCTTCCTTTCGAAAATCGTTTTGGAAATAATCGGGAAACTCCTCTTGAAACTGGCCCGTAGAGATAATCGCATTCGCCGGTTCAGGAAGCTCTTGGTCGAATGGCTCTTCTGCTAGAAGATCGGCGCGAAGAGAAAAGTCCTCCTCATCCAGAACCTCGGCACAAAGGCCAAGGTCGTAACAATCATCAAGCAGATAATCAAAAATGAGAGGAGAGTCATCCTGAGCAGTAGTAAGAGGAATATCAGAAATCACGGGGATAGACTCAACAAACGTATCCTCCAAGCAAGGCAGCATATTCAAGCCAAGGTCCTGGTTAAACCGAGACTCCATTTGCGAGGGGAAAAGTCCGGTCACCCACATGACAGACGCACAAATGAGCAGGGCAACAAAACCAGAGAGGGCTTTTTGCTTCATGCGCTTGGCTCTCCTTTTGCCTTCGCTGTCCGCAGTTAGTCTTATATTTTTTAATCCTCAAAGAACGAGGGCAAAAACTGTACCATTTTTGAGTATATCAACGAGTGAATCTCAATTCAAACAGAAATCCCCGCACGGTCTTGCCGAGAGGCAAATTGTGCGGGGGCAACCCTTTCATCTACCTTCGGTAGACTTCAAGCGGGCAAAATCAGTTTGTGGGATTTGGCATTACGCGACGAATGACTCTATTGCCAGTCTCAAACGCTACAACCCGGTCATCTGACCAGGCCGTCACAAGCCACCTGGAATCTCGGTCATCATCAAACCTCATATAAAAAGCATAGACAACCTTACCTTCAATGCAAAAGTAGTTATACTGTCCGGTAGCAGTACCGAGAAAACCGTCCTCCCCAGTTTTCTGAAGACTGATCAAGTAGTAGACAGACGCAAGATCAATATCTTCTCCATTCTTGAACAAATCCTGGGCACCAACAGCCGCTCGTCTACACTCCTCGGCAACCACAGCCCTGGGAGATCTTATAACAATTACCTGGTCATTAAACTGGCACGGGAAACCTGCTCCTGTAAGAATATCTCCGGTTCTAGGATGAAATTTCTCAGGAACCTTGAAATAATCTGATACTCGAAACGGTTCAGAGATGGCAG
>JBAZWX010000064.1:0-4764 GCA_041660145.1 Minisyncoccota bacterium
CCTGCCGCATCTATAACAGATAAGATCCGCGGAGAAAAAGATGATTTTTGGGTCCTGTTCACTTCAACGTGTTTTGCTGCCATCATACCAATCGGTTACCTGTACGCGTCAACACCCATGCAACTTTATACGGTACAGTTTGCCTATGGTATCGTCACTGCTTTCGCCTTCCCCACCTACATGGCCTTATTCACAAGACATGTCGATAGAGACAAAGAAGGAACAGAATGGGCTTTGTATTTTACTCTCACAAACCTTGGCTCAGCCTTCACAGCTTTCGTCGGAGGAATTATTGCTACGGCAATGGGATTTGACGCCCTCATAATAGGCTCCGTTATCGTTGCTTTTGTCGGTGGCCTAGCCCTCTTTCCGATACGACATCATATATACCACCACACACAGCCAACCGATTCTAAGGTTGGCGATGACACACTCCCCCCATCGGCACTTGTGCCCCCAACCCTGGCCCCATAAAATTATCAAAAAGAAGTGCCTCGGCGCAGAGCGCCGAGGCATAATTCGTTTTCACATAGCAGACTATTTTCTAAGCGGAACATCCGAAAGTATCGCGACAAACTTTCCGCTAACTTCGTGTACAGACATCATGAACAGTGCCAGACCTGCCAACCAAAAAACTGAGCCAAAAGAAAAAAGAGCGCGGACACAATTAAACATGTCCTGATTATTTTCAAAGCAAAATCCAGTAATAATCATCGCAGTAGAGACAAGACCAAACAAGAAGCTCAAAATCATCGCACCGAGAACAGACTCAACGTTGTCGACGATACTCAACCCGACTGCCCAACAAATTGCACAAATAGGATAACAAAGGCAAATGGCAAGTTTTCGCAAAAATGGCCTGAAAAAATACAGCCAAAAAGGACGCAAAACAATTTTCCACAGGTTCTCGCCAAGCTCTTGAAGCCATTCCATGTTCACTTTGCAACACTCCTGTTCTTTACGCGTCGACGAACGCAATCGTCATAAAGACTTGTTGCGAAAAAGAGACACAAAAGAATAAACATGATCATCACTATGGCCACCCCGGCCATTACCCCCTCAGGTTCACGTCTGCTTGAGGCAACTTGGCTTTCAACGGTTACTGGCATTTGTGCCGGTGTCGTCATTGCCGCTTCTCCTTCCTTTTCCGAAGTCGCATGCCCCCAAATTAGGAGTTGGGCAAAAATCGTAAATGCAAAAAAGAAACCAACAATTTGGGTACAACCCAAAAACAGATCGATGCCTTCGGGTTTTGTAAAGGCATATGCTCCCCAGAAAAAGTAATTTGGGGCCAAAATGCACACAATGACAGGAGAAACGAGACATTTTTTTACCTTGGAATTTTCAACGATCTGAGCCCCCAAACCAAAGGTGGCAAGAAGTACTGAACAAAAAGCGGCCAAAGCACCAAATACAGGCATGTGACCTCCTTCCGATATCGAATACTACAATATAATAACTATAAAGTAAATTAACCCCCAAGGTATGTTTTATCGCAGCTTTCACCAATTACAGATACCAGCTAAAATATAGGAATATGATTCACGCCGCCAAAAACTTACGAATCTATCACAAGAAAAAACATGTTCACATAGCCCTTGGCACGATTCTGATCCCTCTTGTTTTTTTAGTTGGAATGATAACCCTTGGTGGCATCGCTGGCACAGACCTTCTTTTTAGCGTGGGTATAACACTTTATCGTCTGATAATAAGTTATACCATCTCCATCATTCTTGGAGTTGGAATTGCAATTTTTCTCAGTTATGAAAATGCGGCAGAATCTTTTATTCCCGTATTGGATATACTTCAAAACGTTCCGTCTTTTGCTCTAATTCCAATTTTTGTTCTGACCTTGGGCTACACAAACACGATGGCGATAGCATTCGCGACAACATCCATTGTTTGGCCAATTTTATTTTACGTTCTGAGCGCTCTCCGTACCGCCAAGACAGATTTGAACGAGGCCGCCGAAATATTTGGGGCACGCGGAAGCAAAAAGATTTTTAACTATTTGATTCCTTTAAGTTTTCCAGCAATTGTAACTGGGTCCATTGTAGGATTAAGCATCGGCTGGGAAGCAGTGATTGGTATCGAGATTATAGGCCTATCAAACGGAATAGGATCTTTTCTAAACGCTGCCGGAACCTCTGGTGACAAAACGACGTTGTCTCTTGGAGTAGCCGCAATCCTTTTGGTTGTCTTTGTTATAAACAGATTGGTTTGGGTGCCATTAATAAAAAGAACCAGATATTATGCAGAATAAATACGCGCTAGAGTTAAAAAATATAAGCCATCGTTTCCCCGCAGACGAAAGAAAAGAGTCTGAGGCTATTTCCGATATATCAATAAATATAGAACGAGGAAAATTCGTTTCTATAGTTGGACCATCTGGATGTGGAAAATCCACTCTTCTGCGAATTGCGCTTGGACTTTTAAAACCAATCAAAGGTGAGGTCATTAGAAATTTTCAAAAGTATGCCATGGTTTTCCAAAACTTCGCCATATTCCCCTGGTTATCTGTTTATGACAATATCGAATTTGGCCTAAAAATGTCAGGGATGAAAAAAGAACATGCTGAAAAAATTGTGAGTGAAAAAATAAAAGAAGTAGGTCTCGCTGGTTTCGAAAACATGTATCCAAAAGAATTATCCGGTGGTATGAAACAACGTGTTGGTATAGCTAGAGCTCTTGCCATGTCCCCCGAAGTGCTCTTCATGGACGAACCCTTTTCAAGCCTAGATACAATTACTGCAAGAAGGCTAAAAGACGATCTGGCACACATTTGGGAGAAATACGACATGACGGTTGTCATGGTCACCCATCTTATTGAAGAAGCCGTAGAATTATCAGACGATATAATTGTTGTAAGCCAACGCCCTGCCCACGTCAAAGAAACTCTGACTGTAAATTTACCGAGGCCTCGCAACCTTCGTTCTCAGAACTTTTTCGACATGTCAGACAAAATAACTGGGCTAATCGATATGTAGCAGAAAGACCCGGCTGTCCACCGGGCCACGACACTCATAACCAAAATTATTTGTCCACAAGAACCTTCTCGATTGCCTGTCTGAAGCTAGTTTCGATCTGTGCCTTTTGTCGCGGATCATACCCAGAACCGGAATAGACGACCTGTCCACAACGATCGACAAGCACGCTGCCAGGAAAACTGGTAAAACCATAAGCTTTGCTAATTTTCCCATCAGGGTCATGCAGCGCCTGATACGGAAAACTACACTCGTTTTTGACAAAGCCCTCGGCCAACCACTTTTTCGTGCTAGTCATAGAAATGACTTCAAGACCACGAGAATGATATTCCTTGTACAATTCAGCAAACATTGGCATCTCCATCTTGCACGGAGGACAATCTACCAACCAAAAGGAAATCAGTAAGAGCTTACCTTTAAATTCAGAAAAACGAACGCTTTTTCCAGAAAAATCGGAAAGTTCAAACGCTGGAGCCGGAGTCGGAGACTGCGCCGTCAAACGGCAATCAAACTCCATTTCGCTAATGATGGAATCGTAACACGCATACTTCACCAACGCAGGAATGTGATAAGTGCACCTTATGCCAACAGCTGCGAACAAAAACACCACCACGCACAAAAGGAACAAGGCAATCTTGCCGGCGACTTTCACTTTTCTCTTTTCCTCCTCGCTTGTTCTCCACTATAAAATGTGAACTAGCCCCTAAAACAATCAAAAAACAAAGTTCTTTCAATCCCCAAATCAGTATACATGGCCAAAAAGACAAATCAATAATAGAGATAAATTGTTGCAAAAAGCCGGCCAATGTTAAAATCAGTATTATGAAAATAAAAATATTTTTCTCTTTGATTTTTATTGTGATTGCGATCCTACTTCTATCTCGCCCAGATACAAAAGAAGGCCAGCCTTCACTTAAAAATACAAACGAAGGAGATATCACTGATTTTGTTAATAGCCTACCAATAGTAGATCACCATGCCCATCTTTGGCCAACAACAAAAACAGAAAATGACGCATACATAGATTCTCTGGTGGCTACTGCGAAAAAGGCGGGGGTCGCAAAAATAATGCTGGGTCTCCACGCCAGGCACCTTCCACAACGCCCGCCAATCTATTCAGCAGAGCATGACACATGGACAATGGAGGCTCACGACAAGTACCCTGACATGATTGTGCCGATGATAAACGGTTTTGACCCAAATAACGACAACTCCATAACCTATGTAGAAAATTTACTCCAAACCAAAAAGTGGGCAGGCATAGGAGAACTAGATTTACGTAACAAACCAAAACAAACAGAAACACCAGCCAATACGGCAAACATGATGGAAATTTATAAGTTGGCAGCCAAGTATAACGTACCTGTAATTTTCCACTATGACGACTGCTATAAAACTGAATGTCGCAACGGCCGATCGGAACTACTCGACGCCTTTTCTAAAAATCCAAATACAACATTTATTTTTGGGCATGCGTGTCCAGCTGACCTAATGGCAAAATTCAACAACCTTTATTGTGAATATGAATGGCCCAATGGAAATATACCAAAACAACTAACGGACCGCGTCCTCCTTGGCACCGATATCCAGAGCCCAGATCTTGCGGTTCATAACGATGGCAAAGAGATTGGTACAAGTTACGAAGAAAGCATAAAAATCTTGCGTTCACGATTGGTTCCCCTTGGAAAAGAGGCGGCGGAAAATATAGCATACAAAACCAGCGAAAAAATTTTCCATTACACTTTAAACAAATAACAAAAGCCCCCACAAAAGTGGGAGC
>JBAZWX010000065.1:0-4699 GCA_041660145.1 Minisyncoccota bacterium
TTTTTGCTGCAAGAATTTTAAGAATCCCGGTAGTTATACACGAGGCAGACACCGTGCCCAGTCGGGTAAATCTGTGGGCCGCTAAATTTGCAAGAATAATTGCAATATCTCATCCTCAGGCCGCATCCTACTTTCCAAAAGACAAGGTTATTATTACAGGCAACCCCATCCGAAAAGAAATTCTTTACCCCATAAAAGAAGGGGCGCGCGATTTTTTAAAACTCGAACCAGAAATACCAGTAATTTTTGTAATAGGAGGTTCACAGGGCGCAATGAAAATAAATGACGTGATAGTAGATGCTCTTCCTGAATTAGTAAAAGACTATCAAATTATTCATCAAACAGGTAGGGAGTTAATCAACGACGTATCTGCTAGAGCGAACTTTGTTTTGGAAAACAGTCTTCACAAAGACAGATACAAAATTTATGATTTTCTAAACCCAACGGCAATGAGGATGGTCGGAGGCGTAGCCGATTTGGCGGTATCGCGTTCAGGATCAGGTATATTCGAAATTGCTAATTGGAAAATTCCGGCTATAGTAATACCTATCCCAGAAACAATAAGCCGTGATCAGCGACAAAATGCCTTGGCCTATGCGGAATCTGGGGCAGCAGAGATAATAGAAGAATCAAACTTTACATCAACCATACTGTTATCTGAAATTAGACGTATTCTCAAAGATCCAGCCACAAAAAAAATAATGTCGGAAAGCGCAGACAGGTTCGCGACAAAGTCTAGAACCGCAGCCGTCGATATAGCCTCCCGTCTTATAGAAATATGCCTAGAACACGAAAATAGTTAAGCCTAAAAATATGGAAGACAATAATAAAAAAGTAATAACCAGATTTGCACCTTCCCCAACTGGGGTATTGCACATCGGTGGCCTAAGAACAATGCTGTTTAATTATCTTTATGCCCGCCAAAAAGGAGGCGAGTTTATTCTACGCATAGAAGACACAGACAAGGAGCGATCTAAAAAAGAATTCGAAGATAGTATTGTCGCAGCAATAAAATTGGTTGGCGTAACCTACGATAAATTTTTCAGGCAGTCTGAAAGAACAAATATCTATAGAGAGTATCTGAAAAAACTTGTAGATAGCAACAATGCGTATGTGTCAAAAGAGGTACCAAAAGAAGAAGGCGATCGCGATGAAGTTATACGCTTCAAAAATCCAAACAAAAAAATAAAAATAGACGATCTCATACTCGGCCCAGTTGAAATGGGTACTACTGATCTAGGTGATTTTGTAATAGCCAAAGACATGGAATCACCCCTCTACCATATGGCAGTTGTCGTCGACGATTTTGAGATGGGAGTTACTCACGTTATACGCGGGCAAGAACATTTGGCCAACACCCCCAGACAAATCCTTATTCAAGAGGCACTTGGTTTTTACAGGCCGGCCTATGCACATATACCCTTAATTCTGGCTCCAGATAAAACCAAGCTCTCAAAGCGACACGGAGCAGTCAACGTCGTCGATTACCTAGCTCAAGGTTATTTACCAGAAGCCATAGTAAACTTTATCGCCACCATGGGGTGGTCCGCCCAATCAGGAAAAAGCGGAACAAACGAAGAGATTTTTTCTTTAAAAGATCTAGTAAAAAAATTCGATCTTGGGAATGTCCAAAAAGGAGCAGCAATATTTAACATAGAAAAGTTAGACTGGTTAAATCGTGAATATATAAAAAAACTTTCTGATTACGAATACATTAAAACGGCTCACAATTATCTGCCAGAGGGGATTAAAAGTCTCAGAGATTATTCTGACGAAAAATTTCACAAAGTAGCCATGACTGTAAAAGACAGAATAAGTAAGTTTTGTGAAATAACACACTTGTCTGAAGCAGGGGAACTTCAGTATTATTTTGAACAACCCACTTACGAAAAAAGTCTCCTTAAAAACACTTCCTTCTTACCAGAAATAATTAGTTTGATCGACAAGATAGAAGACAAAGACTTTACACAAAAAAAAGTTAAAGAAACAATTTGGGACTTTGCCACAGAAAAGGGGAGAGGTGAAGTACTCTGGCCAATGCGAGTTGCCTTATCTGGAAAGGAAAAATCTCCTGATCCGTTCACCCTAGCCGAAATTCTTGGAAAAGCAGAGACAATAAAACGTCTTAAGTTTGCCATTGAAAAATAACAAATTTATATCAAAGAAAGAAGTGGTTTTTTACAGCCTTGTCCTGGTTATGTGTATTTTTGGTACCGCAAAAGGAGCCACAATCGAAGAGCTCCAGACAAACATATCCACAAAACAGAAAGAGGCAGAAACACTAGAAGCCGAAATAGTGAGACTTGATTCCGAAATACAAAAAACGCAATCGACAGGACAATCTCTGAAAAATGAGATAAAAATAATAGACGATAACCGTAAACAGATAGAAACAAAAATTAAATTAACCGCCAACAAAATATCTTCAGCTACCAACAAAATAAGCAAATTAGAAAAAAATATTGGGGAGAAAGGAGACAAAATATTTTCCGGAAAAGCCTCTCTGGCAGAATCAATGAGACTAATACATGAACTGTCATCTTCGTCGATAGTCGAGTACCTCCTTTCCGAGGAAAACCTCTCTGGATTTTGGGATTCCACCGACAAGCTAGAACAACTACAAGCTGGAATAACAAAAAATGTCCAAGACTTAGAAACAACCAAAGCAGAACTAGAGACAAATAAAAAAGCGCTGGATAAAGAAAAGAAAAATTTAATAATTCTGAAGTCTCGGCAAGAAGACGAAAAAAAGATCGCTGACCAGGCTAAAAAAGAAAAAGACACACTTCTAGCTGCAACCAAAAGTAAAGAATCAAACTACAAACAACTTCTATCTGAAGCAGCACAAAAAAAGGCAGCCGTTGAAAAAGAAATCCTAAGCTACGAATCACAGTTAAAAATTACTATCGACCCCAACAGTTATCCGACAGCGGGAACAAAAACACTTTCTTGGCCTTTAAATAGCGTTTTTATAACTCAATATTTTGGTAACACTACGTTCGCACAAAAAAACCAAATTTTGTACTCAGGACTTGGACACAATGGGATAGATCTTAGGGCAAGTATGGGAACCCCGGTTTATGCTGCCTCAGAAGGAAAAGTAATAGGGTCAGGTGACACTGATGTAACCTGTAAAAAAGCTTCCTATGGCAGGTGGGTTTTGATACAACACCCAAGCGGTTTGTCTACGTTATACGGACATCTTTCCCTAATTAAAACTTACGAGAACCAGAACGTCGAAAGGGGAGATTTGATCGGATATAGCGGAAACACAGGATACACAACTGGCCCACATCTACATTTTTCTGTTTTTGCCAGTGCTGGTGTTAAAATAGACCACGTTCAATCAAAAGTCCCGGGATGCGGTGTTTATTGGTTACCAAGAGCCTCTTTTAACGCATATCTCAACCCTCTTTCGTATCTTTGACATTAGTTCTATAATATAGTTGTATGAAAAATAGCAAAAGAGGATTTATAAAATTAATCGTTCTGGTCATAATCGCCCTTTTTCTGCTTAAATATTCAGGAGTAGATATAAATAACTTGGCCACGACTGACATGGGGCAAAAAGTTGTAGAATTTTGGAACACCTACATTAAACCTGTTTTTGTACAGCTAGTTAACTCTGCGATCTCTGTCCTCCAATTAATTTCCTCCTTGGCGCAAAGATAAAATTTTTGTTGCTGAAATATATTCTTAAACAAGATGCCTGAAACAAGGATGCAAGACAGTGGAGAAAATCGCTGGCCGCTGACACCGGCAAATTTTGATAACCCAAGCAGGAGAGAAACGATTCCAAAAAAAGACAACCTTGTATCTCAAATTAAAAACGAGATAATAGACGCTTTTAATAGAGAAGGCGCCGGCTTAGACGTAGACGCCAGAAGCAGAATAAATGAAGTAAAGAAAAAGTGCATAGAACGTTTCCCCGACCAAATTAAAGAAATAGAACTTCTTTTTGGTATCGTCGACATGGCAAGCAACATGGACCTTATAGTAGAGACTCAAGGATCTTCCGGGCAAGAGGCAAGAAGGCAACCCGGATATCGACCAGACCAACAGGTATTACAACAAAGAAAAGAGGCATTTGAAGAGCTGGCAGAATACAATTACATGCTAACGGATACTGCTCTTCGTTTATCCGACAACCCAGAAGCTATATCGAATTTTTGGAAGGAGCTAGAAGATCTCACAAAAATTATCCCCGGCGACGAGAGGATTAATCTCAACCGATTGTGGTCAATAAAAAGTGGAGTGCTTAGCCAAGTGGCAATATTTAAGGGCCTAGAAAAACAAGGCCTCGCGCCAAAATTATCCGTCCCCAAGGAAGATGCCTTCAATTCGGTAGACATTTGGTTAGATAAACAAACAGCCCTACAAATAAAAACTTCCAGAAGTATAAATTATCCTCAAATTTTTAACCTAGACGACCTCTTTTCCGAACAAAGTGTCATCGGACAAGGGCTTGAGAAACAACTCCGTGCGATAGAACGATCAAAGGCGGGAATAGAACGTCTTAGAAAAATATCGAGAAAAAACATAAACGGATATATTGTTCTACTTCCAACCAAGGAGTTTGATCCAACAACCGGGACTCCAAGCGAAACCCTTTCAATGATGTTAGAAACATTTGCCCCCTCTTTGCCCCAACAACCCTCACAAGAAGATCCGGCAAAACAGCTTGTGGAGAAAAAAAAGA
>JBAZWX010000066.1:0-4643 GCA_041660145.1 Minisyncoccota bacterium
TTTGCCACAGCGAAAAATAGTGAGGCGGAGTTAACCCGCAGTAAAGACTCTGTTATCGTCGTTTCCATCTTCGGAATAAAGACACCTTGCAACCGTAAAGAAAAATTTATAGCCAAATCTATATATTTTTGTGCACCGCTAACAATCTTGCCGGCTAAAATTTTAACATGAGACAATCTATTTTCCACGGTTCTATCTGCATAATAAAAAAACTGACGACCAAAATTTACAACATTATCTTTTATCTCATTCCAAGTGCCATTTATTACATGAGCGGCGGCTGTTGGTGTCGACACGGACAGGTCTGCAACCATGCAAGCAATAGGGACATCGACGTCATGACCAATACCACATAAAACTGGGATCTTAGAAGCAAAAATCTCACGACAGACGTTTTCATTATTAAAAGCTTGCATACTTTCTAGCCCCCCACCGCCGCGAATTAAAACAATGATATCCACTGGTTTTCTCTCGTTAAAAAAACGAAGGCCGGAAACTAAATCCTCTGGGGCGTCTTGACCTTCAACTCGGGAATCATACAAAAATAAATTGATGTTATGACCTTCCAAATTTTTTAAGAAGTCGTGAATGACCGCGCCAGTTTTTGACGTAATTATCCCAACTGAATAAATAATTTTAGGAAGGTCTCGCTTACGAGCAAAAAGCCCATCCGCCTGCATTTTCTTAACTAGAAGATCGTAGGCTTTTTTTAGGGACCCTTGTCCAAGAGGCTCAATCGAGCTTACCCAAAAACTCAAGCTTCCATATTTTTTTGTCACTCTTGGACGGCCTGAAACCTTTATTTCCATTCCGTCTTCCAGTTGCACCCCCAACCGACGAAAATCCCAAATACTCATTGCACATTTAAGAGTGGCGCCATCATCTTTGTCTCGAAGAGAAAACGACACCCACTTTTCCGAAGCCTTAAACTCTGCCACCTCTCCAAAAACAACAGGCGACCCTGTGGCTAACACCAAATTAACCGCATCCAAAAAATTACTAACCGAAATGGCGTCCAGGGGCCTAATTTCTTCAATTTGTTTTTCCTCTTTCATGGACAATAGATATTCTAACAACAAAATGCCCCCGTGCTAAGCGCGCGGGAGCGAAACTTCATCGTTCACATTTACATCGAGGGCAAATGAACCGAGTACTAGATTGCAAGGTATATCTTACTCCATTGTGACCAGCAAGTTCACAGTAAAGCCTTTTCAAAAAACCGATGATCATGGCTGACCTGCCTTCTTACACGGCACAAGGCACTTCTTGCATCGGCCACAGCGCATGTGTTCGTCTTGGCCGAAAAAGTCAGCTGGGCAAACCATGCAACGAAGCCGAGTATTCAAGGTCTGCCACCACGGAGCCGTAGTGGGTTGGTCCAACTCTCGACCTCTCAAATTGTAGTTAGGCATGATAACCGACCCATCGGGCAGGCCAAGAGGAATCTCTCCTTCAATCGACAGATAGCAGATGCGCAAATTATACTTTTGGGCAGTAGCAAGAGCTTCCGACCAGTTATCTCTGTCAGCAGACAAATTCACAACAAGATTCGGCAAACCGAAACGAAGCAAGTCTTCGACATAAGAAAAAGACCGTGTGTAAATCCAATGCAAAATACCCGGGGTAAGTGCTGCAGTCTCTCTGATAAAACAAGCATGCTTCGCGGAAATGATGTCTCCAGCGACATGCCAGCGAAAACCATGCGGACAATTTACCTTGATGTACTCAGCAATCGCGACAGCCGCACATTGCATGTTTTCCCAAGAAGACAAAATGATACGCATGTTTTTACTGTTTTCCGAGTAAACAGCAAACACTTCGGGCGCCATCTTTTCCAGACCTATAACGTAACAAATACTCTTGCAAGTCTCTGTAGCAAATGGGCAGTCGATCTTCGGCAAGAGCGAAAAAGCGTTAGCCACTGGATGTTCAAAATCGCCGTTGCCAACAGTGATCTTGCTGCTACCATCAAGCCACAGTCTCAATTTCCTCCCATCTGGAATAACAAAAACTATGCTATCCGTCACAAAGACAGTTGGTCTCATGCCTTGCCTTCCTTTCCTCGTCCGCATGCCCCCCCGAAAAAACATTCATTGATTATCAAAATACAGAATAGTCGTACAAATTATACGTCCACAAGGGAAAAGGAAAAGGCCCCTACCACAAGGGGCAGAGGCACATGCACACTGTCAAATCAGAAAGAGGCAAGTTACTTTTTAGATCCCACGACGGCTACAGGCAAAAGCCCTCGTAGTTCAGGAATCGTCAGGGCAAGAGCACACCGGAAGTAAAGGGCCGCGCTCCAAACTTGATCAGAGCTTCCAAGTCCAACACCAGTACGGGGATCGTAAAACTCATAAAAGCCATCGAGCTTGGTCCATTTTTCAAATTGCCGAGCAGCGAGGCTTTCTCTCCCTGCTGCCAAGGCAGCGAGAATCATGAAGCCATGAATAAACGGCCAGATAACTCCATGTTGATTGGTAGCAAGCATAACCCGCTCTTCCACTTCAGACTTCGGCGGGAGGGTAACACCGTTCACCTTATAACCAAAGGGAGTGTCATATGCTTCTGCTGCAATAATTATTCTGTCCCAGTACCCAGAAGGAGCAATACCAAACAAAATCACGAGAGCATTTCCCAAAGTATCAAACTCGTCAGTGCCAATATAATCACGATAGTGATGACATTGATTCTGTCCATTCGTGAGTAGATGATAGACAGGAAAACAGTTGTTAATCCTTCGCTTAATCTCTTCGGCCTTATCCTTCATGCCAAGCCTTTGATACGCCCGATACAGCAAACAGTTATTTGAAAGGAGGGCCTTGTCGGCAAAGTCTGGTCGAGTATCGCGCCAATCGCCACCAATTACAAGACCATCTCTCATAAGGTGTGCCTCGACATAACCAAGGGCTCTCTCTACATGAGGCATGTGTCTATTCAGAAACGGTATATCGCGAGTTCTAAACACAAATTCGGCCACTGCAAGGGCATATAAAAATTCAGAATCTCGTGTCCACGGAGAAAGCTGTCCGATTCCATCTTTCGATAGATATTGTTTGAGAAGAAACGACACCCTGAAATTTCTAATACTGTTGAGAGTCTTGAGGGCAATCCACCTTAGCGGATCATCGACAAACATAATAGGAATACGGCCATCGGGATATTGTCTGCTAGCAAGTTCATCAAGATGCCTTTCGATAGTTGCTCGTCTTTCCGACATCGGCTGAAACTGCAAGTTCAAAATGGCATCTAGGGACGCGAGAGAAAAGTCGCGTGTCCAACATTGGTACCGATACCGAGTCGGGCTAGCCCACACTCCCTTTGGACCAATGCAACCGAGGATTATGTTTAGGGCACCGCTAAGTTTCTTGATGGCTGCGTCGTCAACGGGATCAAAAGCCATAATCGACTGCCTCCTTTTTCAAAGGGCTTACCTTCGCCCCGCCAGTATTATGCACATTGATAAAGAAAAAACAACAAGAGCGCCTAAACGGCGCCCCTTGCTGTCATTGGTAAAATATCTGGGAATCGGTCACAGCTCTCGCGCGGTCGATTGCTTCGCAATCTCTCGCTCGGCCGCGACCCCGCCTCCTTCGCATACACTCAGTCCGGCCTTCGATTCCCTCAGCTTCCAAACTTATGCCAGCAAAGAGCGCCTAAACGGCGCCCCTTGCTGTCATTGCGGGAGCTGAGGGAATCGAACCCCCGACATCGGTTTTGGAGACCGAAGTTATACCACTTAACTAAGCTCCCAATCCGACCAGAAGTCGGAAATTATTTTTTGACCTCTTTATGAGGAGTGCTTTTTTTGCACCATTTACAAAACTTCTTGAGTTCTATTTTCCTCTCAACCTTCTTCTTGTTTTTTCTGCTCCAATAGTTGATCCTTTTACATTTGGTACAGACCAGTTTTATTATGAAATCCTGAGACATACGATAAAAGATAAAAGTTTTAAGCTACTAAAATATACTACGGTTTAAGCAAAAAAGCAAGTCTCGCACTGGACACACGCAAAACGATGACCACAACCCTTAAAAGTCGGGGCATCCCTCTGTTTCAAAGTGATTTTTTATAAATTTCCTCACACCCCAAATGATCGCAAGTCCCAATAAGGAGTAGAAAATAAATTGGTGTGAAAAAATAAAAAGCATAAATTGCAAAACATAATTGTATGCACCAGAAGCAAATCCAATCGCCGCTGTTTGAGAAACGCCTTCGTTGCCATCCCCAGCAGCAGTAACGGAACGCTGATTATAACGCTGGAGCAGGGCATTATAAGTAAATGTACGGAAAGATTCAGTTCCGTTGTATGCCAACTTTCCAGCCCACGAAACAAAAGACGAGATCCTATTGGCTATCCCCTTCCAACCACCAGCCCCGTCGACAACCTCCTGCGCTTTATACAAAACGCCAGAAGCAACATTTTCGCTTGTTGTGGTAGTCCCACCTGTTTTTTTTGTTTGTCTATTCAAACCGGTCAAGCTCCCAACATAACTGACTACACCTCCAATTCCGCTAGAAATAGCCGCGGCACTCTTTTGCAAAACATCGTTGCCAGAAATAGCCGAAGAAATTATGCCATCTTTTTCAGTTTGTGTGTCACCAGCTATTTTATTTGGAACCAAGGGACCTGTGTGTGATA
>JBAZWX010000067.1:0-4610 GCA_041660145.1 Minisyncoccota bacterium
CTTTTTGGTTAATGGCACCAGGGTAAATGTTCCGTCTTACCACGTATCTTCTGGTGATAAGATTTCCCTAAGAAAGGCTAGCCAAACAAAGACAATGTTTGCGAATTCAAAGACAAGAATGAAGTCTCAAGCCAAATGGTTAGAGGTTGATCCCGATAATTTTGAGATAAAAGTGATTGGTGCTCCTTTAGCGCCAGAGTCAGACCAGGCTGTGGTTTTGGGTTCTGTTATAGAGTTTTACAACAGAGCATAATACAGCTGATACGAAGGGTATGCTTTCTGGGCCTGAATACTTGCAATGGGCCACTAAATGGGTTATAATTCAAATCAACCTTTTAAAAATAAAAAAACATGACCGATTACAACATAATTTTGCCGTCTAAACCACGCGCCATTAAAGAAGAAGATTTTAAGGGCTCGTATGAGATAGATGGTCTTTATCCTGGTTATGGACATACTTTAGGCAACTCACTCAGACGTATTATCTTGTCATCTTTACCGGGGGCGGCCATCACGAAAGTGATAATAGAGGGAGTAGATCACGAATTTTCAACAGTGAGTGGTATAAAAGAGGATGTCGTCATGCTCATCCTTAACTTGAAGAAAACCCGTTTTAAAATGAGTACAGATGAGCCACAGAAAGTAACGCTTTCTGTTTCTGGCGCAAAGGAAGTTACCGCAGGACAAATAGAAGTTCCTTCTACGGTTGAAGTTTTAAATCCAGAACAGTATATTGCCACTATCACAGATAAGGGGGTTAAGTTAAATATTGAAATGACAGTTGAAAAGGGGTTGGGCTATGTTTCAAAAGAACTTTTGCATAAAGATAGAGTAGAAATTGGCACGATAGCTCTTGATGCTTCTTTTACCCCGATACGAAGAGTTAATTACGAGGTTGAAAACATGAGAGTCGGCGACAGAACAGACTATAACCGACTAAAGATGTTTGTAGAAACTGATGGCACCCTTACGCCAAGAGAGGCTTTGGAAAGGTCAATCGAAACGATGATTGCTCAGCTCAAAGCTATTGTTGGATTTGCGACCGAAGAGCCAGAAACAACGGAAGTAGCGTCATCGGACGAAAAAGTTGAAGCAGGCGAGGGAGAGTCAACAAAAGGTGCGGGTTTGGCCGAGGAAGATATCTTAAAAATGCGCGTTGAAGATATTAATTTTTCATCAAGAACACAGAGGGCCTTAGCTGAAGCTAGCATCAGGACTATTGGAGGTTTGGCCAGAAAATCAGAAGACGACCTACTTGAGATAAGCGGACTTGGAGAAAAAGGGGTTGCCGAAATTAAGAGGGCTTTGGCCGATTTTGGAATAAATCTGAAATCCTAATAAACGGACATATATGCGTCACCATAATTCAAACAGAAAATTTGGAAGAAAAACTGACCAGAGACGAGCACTCTTAAGGGTTTTGGCTACCAGTTTGGTAAAGCACGGAAAAATTAAAACAACCGAAGCCAAGGCCAAAGAGTTAAGACCTTTTGTTGAAAAATTGGTTAGTCTAGGAAGGGCGAATACAGTTGCCTCAAAAAGGCTTTTGGTTAGTAAGTTCGGCGGAGTAAGTTCTGCTGTAACCAAGACTGTTGGTTGGTCTTCTAAATATGCAGATCGCAAGGGCGGTTATACAAGAATAGTCAAACTTCCGCCAAGAAAAAGTGACGGCAGTAAGATGGCTGTAATTGAATTTGTATAAAAATATCATGAAAGAGATTCATAAAATAGATGCACAAGATAAGGCTGTTGGTAGGGTTGCAAGTCAGGCGGCCATGCTCTTAATGGGCAAAGATAAAACAACCTATCAGAAGCACTTGGCGCCAAGCGTTAGGGTACAAGTGGTTAACGCGTCAAAAACCTATATCCCGCTTCGCAAAATGATTGGTAAACTTTTTCATCACCACACTGGGCACCCAGGAGGGCATAAACCTAAAACAATGGCCCACATCGCTGCAACAAAAGGGAAATCGGAGTTGATTAGAAAGGCTATTTATGGAATGCTGCCAAAAAATAAATTAAGGGCGGTTATGCTGAAAAATTTAACTATAACAGAATAAAAAGATGGCTGAGGTTACAAAAAAAGAAAAATATTACGAAGCAGTAGGACGACGCAAAACATCCGTTGCACGTGCTAGAATGTGGCCGATCGATGGCAAAAAAAGCACAGTAACAGTGAACGAAAGACCTATTGAAGAGTACTTTCTAACAAACGAGCAAAGAGATATCGTTTTTTCTGCTTTAAATGCTGCTGGTGTGGAAACAAGATTTAAAGTTTCAGCGAAGGTCTCTGGTGGAGGCACCCACTCTCAGGCCGAAGCTCTAAGACACGCCATTGCTAGGGCCATCGTTGTCCATGACGGGTCATTGAGAAAGACACTCAAGGCTGCTAAATTGTTGACAAGAGATCCAAGGGCGAAGGAAAGAAGAAAGTTCGGATTGAAGAAAGCTCGCAAGGCCCCACAGTGGAGCAAGCGATAGAAATATACACATAAAAAGAAAACGGAGGTTCGACCTCCGTTTTCTTTTTACATTGTAGTTTATCTTATTTTGAACGCCTCGCCTTGATTATCTCCAAAACTCCTGGAATAACAGAAATAACTATTATAACTAAAACAACAAAGGTCAGATTTTCTTTTACTGTTGGGATATTGCCGAATAAAAATCCTCCTCCCAAAAACAGTGTTGTCCAGCATAGAGCCCCCGCAACATTAAAAGTAAAGAATTTTTTATAATCCATTTTCCCGATACCTGCTACAAACGGAGCTATCGTTCTAACGATTGGTACAAATCTGGCAATGATTATTGTTTTTGAGCCATAATTTTGATAAAATTTTTCCGTTTTAGCTATGTGTTCTTCTTTTACCCAACCCTTGGATAAAAGTTTTTTACCAGCCAAATTGCCTATCATGTAGTTTACCGAATCTCCGACAATTGCCGCTATCGTAATTAATATGAAAATTAGTAAAATATCTAACGAGCCGGATGCAGCAAGGGCCTGATAAAAAAAGAAGTGAGTCTCCCGGTAAAAAGGGGGCGAAGACGACTCCTGTTTCAAGAAAAATTATTGAAAATAAGAAGAAATAAGTTAGGCCGCCATAGGTTGAAATAATCGTGGCCAGATAACCATCCAAGTGAATTAGGGTGTCCGCAAAATTAATAAGCCATTCCATGAAGGTAATTATATCTGTTTTGTTTGGTTAAACAAAATCCCCGCCTTGCCGGGTGGCAATAGCGGGGTCAGATAGTTATCTTCGGTTACTGTCTTCAGTTATCTCTTCTGATCGCAAGAACGCATGGTATCTCCAAAACATGACATTTCCATGGTGCGCGATAAACGTAGGTACTCCAGCGTTTCGAAGCTCACGTCTCTCGACCCACACGTCTGGCGTAAGTCGTTCTTTGACCTGCAGGGCCTGAACGGGTTTTGTTCTCCAGTAAACTTTTATAGGATGCCAGAGCCAAAAGTCTACTATGCGAGTATTTGGGGTGCCATCATCTTTGGTCGTGGCGAAGACCTTTTTGTATACGAAGGGTATTTTTCTGTCTGTTAGTATTTTTGCCATAGTTAGATGTATCACGCTCTCGTATATTTGCCCGTTATATTCGAAATTTCCTTGTTTGCCATTGGCCGTTGCGTCTTCGGCTGTGGTTTCTGGTAGAGGTTGTTCACTTCTCAGAAATCCGTACTTCTCCCAAAAACTGATGAATGGTTCAGTCGCGACTGAGGTTATTATGCCAGCGTTTCGAAGTTCGCGTCTTTGCCACCAGGCACGAGGCGATAGCCCCTTACCCTTTACTTCAATTGCGCTGATGGGATAAGGAAACCAATACACTCTAAGGGGAGCTTCCAGCAGAATATCAACTTCTCGACGGTTTGGTTTGCCAAATCTGTTAGTCGTTTTGAAGTAGACACCATATCGGAAGGGAATGCCTCGACTTTCTAGAATTTTGACAACTCGCTCTTCATAGCTAGAGGCATATTTTTTACGTGGTTCTTGTGTTGGAGCGGCACTAAGCGCCTTTTCAATTTCTGCTCTGAGTCTTCTTTTCCTTTCCTGACGGTTTCCCTTATGGCTTTGGTTAGCCGTTTGTTTTCTGCTGGCAGTTTGCCTTTGCTGGCACTTGTACTTTTTTCCTGGTTTCAGGTTAGACCTAGACAGGCGGTGCGAGACTCGTCGAAAAGACATTTTTGCCTCCCGTGCTTGGTTTCGCTGCTTTCTTGTGCCTATTGGGTTGTCGAAGTGCCTTTTTCAATATACCACAAATATCCAATGTAAAATTGGCGTTGCATAGTATTGATCCTTTTTGTCTGCATGTTAGTATGAGGCAGGGGAAAATCAGAAACTTGAAAAGGAGAAAAAGGAAGGTGAAAGATAAATGATTCAGGTCAAAAAAGAGATCGTTTATCCAGCTGTTCCGTCACGTTTTGCTGACGAAAAGTGGCGAGAAATTATCTCTTTTATTAGGGACCAGGGGCATGCACCGTTTGACCACAGACGCGGTGCTCCCTATGCCGATTTTGAACACAGTATTGGTCGTCCTAGGGCCCTTGATTTTTTGATCGGTCAAATGGAAAGATGCGGACTCCTTGGGGTGTTTGGTTGTTC
>JBAZWX010000068.1:0-4552 GCA_041660145.1 Minisyncoccota bacterium
GTTGGTTTCTAAAATACTTTTTACTTTCGCGTACTGAATCTCTTGTTTCTGTGGGTATAACTCCTTTTTCTTTTCGAATGTCGGCCCGTTTTTGACGATACAAGATATATGCCTTAGCCGTCTTAACAAAGTTCATCATCATCAGTTCACTCTCGACAGTATCTTGGACATCTTCAACAGACGGAATGTAGCTCGGGTCAGAACTTATTGTTTTTGCCAATTCTTTAGTAACAGCATAGGCAACAAAACGAGCGTCGTCGTCTTTCCCCTCTCCGGCGGCCTTCATGGCGCGTGATACGGCACTTATTATCCTCTCAATTTCAAAAACAACCACGCTTCCATCACGTCTCGTAAGTTTTTCCGGAAGTTTTGCCGGTCGACGAACACTCACCTTCTTTTCTTCGGTTTTGTCACCCATTTTAAAAAAATTTTTAACCTCTAATACCCTAATTTTACACGCCAATACTTCTAACGTAGGTGGATAAACAAAAAAACATCTATCCAGAAACAGATAGACGCTTGTGTAAACGGTCGAATACAATTATCGGCCAGGTTAAATATTTTTCTACCCTATTTTTATGCCCTCTCAACTAGACGAGAAAGATAAATTCCGACATTCAGCCATATCATTCCGATAAAAACACCCCCGATGACATCACTAAGATAATGAACCCCGAGATACAAGCGACTTAGGCTCATTAATATTACGAAAAACACAAACAGCCAACTGGTAACCCCCGGAAGCCACATCGCTTTCTCGGAAAAATACTTGTTTAGTAAGTAAAAAACAAACCCCCAAAAGATAACAACACCAACAACATGGTTACTAGGAAAAGATTTCGAAGTTTCCACTATATAAGCCAACTCCGGACGTGGCCGATCGACTAAAACTTTAATAATAGAGCTAGAAACAATTCCAAAAAATAATATGGCCCATAAAATACACAAGTCACGGTATTCTTTCCAATAAAGTAAAATCAGCGTCATAAAAAAACAAAAAACAGCCACCGAGTACCACTCGCCTAGAAAAGAGACGACCTCAAAAAAAACGAGGGATGCCCCTCCTCTGACAGAGGCAAAATATTGGTTCAGATAGATATCAAGCCCTACCATGTTTAAATTCTAACCCCACCCCGTCTGACTTGTCAAACAGCCTCTTGTGTGATATCATGCGCAACGGTTGGACATCGACACGAACCTAAAGGGAGAAACAAAAGATGGGAGAACTCCTAACTGTCCTAGCGTTGCTTGCTGCATTTTATTTCTTTTCTACCACCAAGAAGAAAGATAGCAAGTATCTGACTCATTCAGCTAGTCTTGGGGAGATCAGGAAAGCGCGTATTGCCATACGAAGACAAGCGCTGTCCAAGAGTACTATTACTCGAGGAATTGACCCAGACATCACGGAGGAAAATCTCTCAGGCAAAGAGCCTTCCGACATTTGCAAATGTGGCATCAGGGGCACTTCCAAACTCGTCGCCAGTTACCCTGACAAAAGTGGTAGATACTATTCCGTTCCAGTTTGTCGTAACTGTCATGACAGCGCCTACAAATCACTGAGTGACCGACTCCGTAAAGATCGCATTGCTGCATCAAAAAACCATTGAATCCCTCTTTTTCGTGTTTTCGTGCCCCCGCATCTACTGTGGGGGCCATTTAATTTAACAAAGAACCTTTCTACTTTAAGTCGTTTGACACATTTTGCGCTCAATCTATAATCAAATTATAGGCAGGTTGACAACAAAAAGCAGAACAAAAAAAATCTCACAAGGAGGGCCAGCGTGAATCAATATCAAAGGCCCTTCTGGAAAGAAGCGCCTGAACTGATTTGGCTAAACCTGTTTTTGGATCTCATTCGGTCAATCACAAGCAACTGGGAGAGAACGAAATCAATCACAAAAATTTGTTGGTCGACCTTTCTTATCCTCCCCCTCATTGATATTACGTTTGCGTGTTATCAATTTTGCATCGGTGTTTTTACCTCAATTTTCCGATACGCGTACGTGTACTTTCCACAATGGCCCGACACACCATTCCCATATTGTTTCGTTTCTATACTAAAAGGCATCTGTGTTGTTTTGTGTATCCAATATATTGCGACTGTCGCTCTGAAAAAATTTCCAATCCAGTTCCATGGGAAAAATATCCTTTGGTACTCAATACCCGGGCTGATCTGGACTGCCATCACCGCCAAAAGTTCTGATTTCAAGCACGGGCTACTTCTGGTTCCACTCGAGTATAAACTTCTGTCAGTCATTTTTGTGCCACTTATGATATTTAATATGCCTTTTTTGGTGGCATTCGAAGAGTACATTTTCCGATACGGGACAACTTCATGGTTTGGTTGGAACGGCGGAATTGTAAAGAGTCTAGCTTTCGGTCTAGTCCATTCTTTGTTTGGAGTCCCAATTATGATTGGCCTCCTAACAACAATCACGGGACTATATCTGACCAATGAATATATGGTCGTTAGCCACGCAATCGGAGCCGACCCAATAACCCTGGCGATCATGGATCATACCGTATACAATTTTGTGATTATCTTTCTAATGGTTCTGCAAAGTCGCGCCAGCACCAAACGCTCCTAGGCCCCAACCTAGGGGCCATTTACTTTGCACGGGCGCATCAAACTACAGGTCAGTAAAATGCCTCTGTTGTTATGTGATCTTCAGATACTCCAGCCAGCTTAGCCGCCCTCCACATGTCACGAGTAAAACTGATAGACCCGCATATAGCAACATGTGCGCGAGACATTTTTAAAAGAACTTTTTTTATATCTTTCTCGTTTATACGACGCGACATGGCCTGATTGTCCGATGCAAAAGTCTGCTGCTGCGTAATAAAAGAAAAAACATCTACAGTACCATTGCTATTTTTCGATAGTAAAAATAGATCTTTCAGAAAGGGCGCCCGAAAATCGTTGGTATTACTAACCAAAAGGAAAAGCTTCCAAATTTTTTCTTTAGAGGCAACGACATGTTTCACCCAGCTGTAAAAAGGGGTAACCCCTATTCCAGCCGCCAGACAAATAATCTCATGCGAGGTATCTGGTAAACAAAGATTCCCACTGGGACCATCCGCCACAATAACACTGCCTTCTTGCAAATTGTGCATGGCTGTAGAAAATTCACCTTTTTTCCTTATGGCGAAGCTCAAAAAATCGTCGGTAGGCAAAGAGGCAATAGTATACGATCGTCCAGAGTAATCACCGTCATTTTTCAAATCAATAAAAAGATTCATGTATTGGCCCGGCAAAAATGAGATTTTTTCTCTACCAGAAACAGCAAAGTCTAATATCGCAACGTCCTCGGCCACAACTTTTTTATGAACAAGTTTTAAATCGTATGTGGCCATAGATCAACTGTGTTTTTTAATATAATCTTCCACTGCAACACGAAGAGCTTCCTGCCCAAGAACAGAACAATGAAATTTCCTATCGGGAAGCCCCCCGAGCCTATCGATTATTTGTTCCGGTTTCAGGTGCATAGCTGTGACAAAATCCATTCCACCATTTTCGGTTGCCATAATAGACATCATCGAGGTTGAAGCAATAGCCGAAGCGCATCCAAATGTTCTCCATTTACATTCTTTTATACTCCCCGCCTCTGGGTCAACTTTAATCCAAACTTTCATGACGTCACCACACGCCATGCTTCCAACTTGGCCTTCACCATCGGCCAAATAGCTTGTTTCATCCAGCAACAAGTTCCGGGGATTAAAAAAGTGGTCACGTACAATTTCGCTATATACCCATTCTGCAGGACCACAGGAAACATCTCCTTGATATTGTTGCCGGGTCTCCCCTTTTTTATTCCTTTCCTTTTTCATTTTTTATTATGACGATATTTTGGGACAGATCGACCGTATACGCGCAACTGCCTGCGGTAAAACTTTCAATAAATACTTTATTTCTTTCACTGAAGTAAACCGACCAATTGAAAAACGAAGACTGGCATGAGCATCTTCCTCCCTGACCCCCATCGCAAGAAGGACGTAAGACGGCTTTAAATCTGTCGAAGCACAGGCAGACCCAGTAGAACAACATATTCCATATTTATCTAACTCAAGGAGAAGTGATTCCCCTTCAATATCACAAAAAGATACGTTTAAAATAGTTGGGGAGCAATTCTTATTTTGGCTATTAAAAGAAATTCCGCTTATTTTTTTAAGGCCGTCTCTTAAGACACTGCTTAAAGCAGCTAACCTCTTACGCTCTTTTTTATAATCATTCTGGGCAACAGCAAGGGCCCTTGAAAATCCAACCGCGAGCGCGACGTTTTCCGTTCCAGACCTTAGCCCAAACTCCTGTCCACCGCCGTAAATTAAGGGAGCCAACTTTATTCCGCGTCGAACAAAAAGGCAGCCAATTCCTTTCGGGCCATAAATTTTACCCCCGTTAAGAGACATGAGGTCCACCCCCAACTCTTTTGGCGAAACAGACATAACCGTCGGGGCCTGACATGCGTCGGTGTGAATTAGAGGAAAATCACGACCCTTACGAATCTGCAATAAGCTATTTGAAATTTTTTTTATCGGCTGCACTGATCCAACC